>PLEA01000498.1 GCA_003136335.1 Acidobacteriaceae bacterium
GTCCGTCGAGCGAAGCTCGACCGCCCTGCCCCGCCAGCATTGCCGTGACCACGAGGCGTCGCGCTCCCAATGTTTTACAATAGCCGGATGAACTAGCGACCTGTGGCGTCTTGACAGCGATGCATCCCAGCGTGCTCCAACTCGATCCCCGCGACAACGTTCTGATCGCACTCACCGATTTCAAGGCCGCCGAGCACATTGAATTCGCAGGCCACAGCTACACTCTCCCCAAGAATGTTCCCGCCAAACACAAATTCGCCACGCGAAACTTCAGCATCGGCGACGAGGTCATCATGTACGGTGTTCTCGTCGGCAAAGCCGTCAATCCAATCGCCGCCGGAGAACTACTGACAACAACCAATATCCAACACCAGGCCGCGCCCTTCCGCGAGCAATCCAGCGAATATCACTGGTCGCCACCTGACATCTCACGCTGGCAGCACAAAACCTTTCAGGGATTTCGCCGCTCCGACGGCCAAGTAGGCACACGAAACTATTGGCTGGTCGTTCCTCTGGTCTTTTGCGAGAACAAAAACATCCAGGTTCTGAAGCAGGCCTTCGAAGAAGAGTTGGGCTTCGCCCCGCCCCAACTCTACCGCCGCCAGGTCGCCGAACTGGCAAAACTCTATCGCGAAAAAAAGTTGGAAAAGATCGATGTCCACGCCGTGCCCGCAGACGCAGCTCCGTCCCCGCGCAGCCGTTTGTTCGAGAACATCGACGGCGTACGTTTCCTGCTCCACGAAGGCGGCTGTGGCGGAACGCGCGAAGATTCCAACAATCTCTGCGGCCTCATCGCCGGCTACCTTCACCACCCCAACGTCGCAGGAGCCACGGTCCTGAGTCTGGGATGCCAGAACGCGCAGATCGCAATCCTCCGCGAAGAAATTCGCAAGCGAAATCCCAAGTTCGCCAAGCCTTTATTCATTCTTGAGCAGCAGCGCAGCGGCTCCGAGGCAGCAATGATGTCCGATGCGATCCGGCAAACTTTTCTCGGGCTGGCCGAAGCCAACAAGGCCCAGCGCACTCCCGCACCCCTCACCGATTTGTGCGTAGGCCTGAAGTGTGGCGGATCAGACGGCTTTTCCGGCATCTCAGCGAATCCCGCCATCGGACACACCGCCGATCTGCTCGCGGCTCTGGGCGGCAGAACCATCCTCTCGGAATTCCCGGAGTTGTGCGGAGTAGAACAGGAACTAATCAATCGCGGCAAAAATACAGCCGTGGGCAATCGCTTTATCCAACTGATGCGCGACTATGCCGCCCGTGCCACCGCCGTCCGCTCCGGTTTCGACATGAATCCATCGCCGGGCAACATGCGGGATGGACTCTTGACCGACGCTATGAAATCAGCCGGCGCAGCGAAGAAGGGCGGCACGTCTCCCGTGACGGCCGTGCTCGACTATCCGGAGTACTCGACCGAGCCCGGCCTGAATCTTCAATGCACGCCGGGCAACGATGTGGAGTGCGTGACGGCGCAAGTCGGCGCCGGGGCAAGCGTAGTGCTGTTCACGACCGGTCTTGGCACGCCGACCGGAAATCCGATCGCACCCGTCGTGAAGCTCTCCACCAACTCGGACTTGGCGCGCCGCATGCACGATATCATCGACATCGACACCGGAGCGGTGGTCGCCGGGCAGAAGACAATCGAACAGATGGGCGAAGCCATTCTGGATCTGGTTATTGAAGTTGCCGGTGGCGAAGTCCGAACCAAAGCTGAAATGAAAGCTCAGGAAGATTTCATTCCCTGGAAACGAGGCGTTTCGCTCTGAGCAAAGACGACACCAAGCCGCCGGCTTTCCGGCTCGACGGCACGCCGTCAGAAGAACTATCCCGGACGCGAAAAAGGAAATGGTCGAAAAGCTAGCCAAGTCGCAACCGATCGGAAGAATGGCGGAGCCTGCGGAAGTCGCCTCCCTCGCCTTGTTCCTGTGCTCGGACGAAGCCGCGTTCATTACCGGCGTGGACTATCCCATCGATGGCGGCTTCTTCAACCTGCGAGGCTAAGGCTTGGACCTGCAAATCAAAGATAAGGTCATCATTGTCACCGGCGGGGCCAAAGGAATCGGCGCAGCGATTGTCCACGCCTGCGCTGCCGAAGGTGCAATCCCAGTGATTGTGGACCGTGATGCCCAAGCCGGCAAGCAACTGCAAAGCGAACTGCAAAAGAGCAGCGTCACCTGCGGACTGATCACGGTCGATCTCGAAACCGCGGAAAAATGCTCACACTCCGTCGAGCAAACTCTGAAGAATTTTGGACATATCGATGCGCTCGTGAACAACGCAGGTCGTAATGACAAAGTTGGCCTGGAGCACGGCAACCCGAACGAGTACGTGGCCTCGCTCAATCGCAATCTGGTCCACTACTACAGCATGGCCCACTATGCTTTACCCCATTTGAAGCGCTCGCGCGGCACAATCGTCAACATCGGCTCCAAAACCGCGGTCACCGGCCAGGGCAGCACTTCGGGATATGCGTCCTCGAAGGGCGCAATCATGGCGCTGACGCGGGAATGGGCTGCGGAACTGCTGCCCTACGGCGTTCGCGTCAATACCGTAATTCCAGCCGAGGTCATGACCCCGCTCTACCGCCATTGGCTCGACACCTTTCCGAATCCCGAGGACAAACTGAAGACCATTCTCACCAAGATTCCGCTGGAACAGCGCATGACCACAGCGGAGGAGATTGCCGCGATGGTCGTATTTCTGATCTCGGCCAAGTCCAGCCATACGACGGGCCAGCATTTATTCGTCGACGGCGGCTACGTTCACCTGGATCGCGCCTTGACATGAGGATCTTCGAGTGAGTGCATCCACGCCCATCACAGAGCGACGCTACGTCGTCCCGCTGGTATTGGTCACCAGCCTGTTTTTTCTGTGGGCGATTGGCGTCAACCTGAATGACATCCTCATCCAGCACCTCAAAAAGGCGTTCGGTCTAAACGATTTCCAGTCGTCGCTTATCCAGTCAGCTTTTTTTGGCGGCTATTTTATCGCTGCCTTGCCCGCCGGATGGCTGATGCAGCGACTGGGTTACAAGCGCGGAATCCTGATCGGGCTCCTGGTCTGCGCTACGGGCACAATCTTGTTCATTCCTGCCGCTTCTGTTCGAGTTTATGGATTCTTCCTCTTCGCTCTCTTCGTAATGGCCTGTGGTCAATCGGTTCTGGAGGTCGCCGCCAATCCCTACGTGACCACCCTGGGCCCCGCCCAGAGTTCGGAACGAAGGCTGAATCTCGCTCAATCTTTCAACGCCGCAGGCGCCGTGCTGATCGCTCTTCTCGGCTCCAGATTCATTCTCTCCGGCATCGAGCACACTCCTGCGGAACTGTCTGCGATGAACCCTGCGCAGTTGCTGGCCTATCGTGTCTCCGAGGCCAACATGGTGAAGACCCCGTATCTCGTAATCACCGGCGTCTTCCTCTTCGTTGCGCTGCTCATCTTCCTGACGAAACTTCCGGAGATCCCCGAGGCCAGCATGGCGGGTCTTGAGAATTCGGACGCGAAGCTGAGCGGCACTTTTGCCTTTCGACATTTGATCAAGGGCGTGATCGCCCAGTTCTTCTACGTAGGCGCGCAGGTTGGCGTAGCCAGCTTCATTATCCGATTCACTGAATTCACCCTGCCCGGCACGCATGAAAAAGCGGCTGCTCACTACCTGCAGGCGCACCTGGCGGGCTTCCTGATCGGACGTTTTACCGGCTCCGCCATCATGCAGAAAATCGCGGCACCCCGCCTGCTTAGCCTGTTTGCCGGAAGCTCTCTGCTCTGCCTTCTGGTAGTTTTATTCGCTTCTGGCACCGCGCCGGTCTGGGCCATCGTATTGATCGGCTTCTTCCACTCCATCATGTTTCCGACAATCTTCGCGCTGAGCCTGAAGAACCTGGGCCCCTACACCAAGCTGGGATCGTCCCTGCTGGTCATGTCCATCATTGGAGGCGCAGCCTGTCCAGCGATCATGGGCAGAATTTCCGACGCCTGGAATATCCAGCGCGCATTTGTGGTTCCGCTGGTCTGCCATGCCTATGTATTCTATTTCGCAATGTGGGGATATCGGCCCGCCGCGGTCGCGAACTCGGGCCCAACCTTGTCCATTTCTGCCACAGAGGTCGAATGAACCGACGCTTTTGTCTGACGCTAGACTTGAAAGACGATCCCAATCTGATCGCCGAATACAAGCGCTACCACGAAATGATTTGGTCCGAAATTACACAAAGCATCAAAGACTCCGGCATCGAGGACATGGAAATCTATCTGCTCGGAACCCGCATGTTCATGATCATGGAAGT
>PLEA01000512.1 GCA_003136335.1 Acidobacteriaceae bacterium
CTTGGTGAACACGATGTTGCCGTTGCCATCGTCGCACGTAAGCGTAGCGGTCTGGTCGGGACGTACGGCGAGCTTCCAGACTTGAAAGTCTTCGGCGGCAACGGCCTTGTTGTACGGCTGAATGATCGCGATTTCGTCCAGAAGCCAATATGCTCCACCATGCTCGGCAACGTGCTGCGCGCCGTCGGTGTAGAGAACGTTCCGGTTGATCCCGTGCCGATACCAGTTTTCGCTGCCGGTGAACTGCGCGAGATCGCTTTTGCTGAGAGTCTTCGTTGTCATGTTGTGCCTCTTTCGTTTGAAGTGACCCCCACGACGGGGGCGAGAGAGGAAACAGGAACAGCCGCACTGAAAGCGCGGCGTCACAGGCAATCGTGNNTGTTAGGTTGACTCCGAACCCGTTGGCTGGTGGGTCACTGAAAGAGGCCATCGTGACGAAGATGGCGCGGAGAGATGCGGCAAGAGGGCAAGATGCAATCACATGGCGAAGGGAAGACGATTCCGGGTAGCGTTCCTTCGACGCTGTGCAGTTCAAGGGCGCGACGGCGGGATTGGCTTCTTCCAGCCCAAGACTCGGGCCGGCGGCGATAACTTCACTTGCTTTGGAGGCAGGCGCTGCGGCGCATATTTGCGGAGGAACATTCGAACGTATTCCTCTACGAGCCGGGAGGTGTTGTCGGCTCTCAGGATCACGCATGTTTTGAAGCACAACGATGTATCGGAAAGCAGCTTTACGACTACACCGTCAGGATGAAAGCCTGGCGCGGTGGGCTGCGTGAGGATGGCGACGCCTACGTGCTCCAATACTAGGTCCACTGCCTGCTGTGGCGCGATGGCATCGTGAGCGTGCTTGGGAGCGATGGACCCACGTTGTGCTGCATCCATGATTGCCTCAAAGACTATCGGATCAAAACGTTTCGGAAACAGAATCCACTCATCCTTGGCCAGATCCTGGAGAACCAGGCGTTCTTTGTGAGCAGCGGGGTGGTTCTCTGGAAGTACAGCATAGAGCGGAGCCGGAGCAAACGGCACAGCCGTGATCTGAGCATCCTGCGGTGGCGCCGTCACCAAGGCGAGGTTGACTTCTCCAACAAGGACGCTATGGACCGACTCCATTACAAACTGAGTCTTTAGTCGAATTTCGAGTCTCGGATACAAAGGAAGCCGGATCGCAAACATCGCGGAGACCCAGTCGTGATCGGCATAAGGTGAGCGCCCAATCGTCAAGATAGTATCGGACCCGTTGTGGGCGGCACGAGCGAGATGCACGGCCCGCTCCGTGTGCGAGAGCGCAGAGCGGGCCTCTTGAACGAAGAGACGCCCTGCATCCGTGAGTTCCACAATCCGTCGCTTGTCGCGAGTGAACAGGTGAAACTGATGCTCTGCTTCGAGGTCGGTAATCTGTTTGCTGAGCGCAGATTGGGTGAGGTGCAATCTGTGGGCGGCCTTCGTGAAGTTCAGTTCTTCCCCCAAGACAATGACCGCGTGCAGGTGACGGACTTCGAGGTTGGGGAACATTGCTCAAACCCCCAGGTGGTTGACATCTCACGCTTCGTTCCGCGAGGCAGTGCATATTCTGATCGATTTCCGTACAGGAATGATTGGTTTTCTGTTTGGTGGCCCGGATTCGGGACAGCAACTAGCAAGGAGTTGTGCCTGGAGGTTCGCGACGAAGGACCGGCACTTCGGGACGGTCAGTTACTGAACGGTTTGTCGTTGTCCGGAAGATCTTCTGAAACGGCAAGAATGCAGGATTGACCGTCGAATTGAATTTTGTCTGCGGAATATGCGATGGTCTTGACCTCGCCGGACTTGGTCCGAAGCCGAGTGATCGCGTTCCGAATTGGCCCGCGCAGCTGGAGTTGAGCGATCATCAAGGCACGGTCTTTAGGGTCTTCCCAAATCCGGAGTTCGCCGACCGTATTACCGATCACTTCGGTACGGGAATAGCCGTAGCGACGCTCGAAGGCTGCATTCACATCAAGGAATCGCCCTTCATTGACAGTCGTGATGGAGAATGGAATTGGGCTGGACCGAAAGACTTTTTGAAACTTATCCTCGGATACCCTGCGTCCCTCTTCTGATTGTTCCAGCGCTTTCTCTGTTTGGCGCAGATCGGTCAGACGCCGCTGGAGTTCAGACCCATAGATTTCAGCACGCTCGTAGAGACGAGAATTTTGGATGGCTGCAGCGGCCGGGATCGCCAATAACTGCGTGCGCCGAAGGTGGTCTTGAGTGAACGTGTTTGGCTCAGTATGGCCGACTGAAAGAAGACCCAAGGTTTGCTGGGACGCAACCAATGGCACGCAAAGCCACGATCGGATATTGGCGTGGCCCTTGAAGCTGGGCCATTCTTTTTCATGTTTGGTGTCGGCAAGCAAGACGCTATTCTGGGTCGTTAATATGCGCAAGACGAACGGGGAGTTTGCTGCATCGAGGGTCAGCGGATAATCCGCGGCTTCTTCGGTAACCTGGTGACGGAGTTTTTCTCGTGCCACAAGAAGCCGTGTGTCGCCCTCTAAAAGCAGCACACGTGCGCACTCACCTGGGACTAGTTCCATTAAGGACTGAAGTAGCTTGTCCAGGACGAAGTCCATCCGCAGATCTGCGGTCAACGCAAGAGTGGCCTTGCATAGAGCATCGGATTCTGCCCTTGCGGACTCGGCCGCCGCCAAGTGCTTGGCAATTTTTTCCTCTGCTTCCTTGAGCGCAGTAATTTCCTGAGCCGTTCCGACAAGACGGTAGATTCTGCCGGCGTCATCCCGTGCCGGGAAACCATGCACTGTCACCCATCGCACTTCCCCGCGGGGGCGCACGATCCGAAATCTTTCATCGAAGTGCCCTGTCTGCGTAGCTTCTCCAAGCTTTGCCAGCACATGAACGCGGTCTTCGGGATGGATCAGTTCTTCGTACGAAGACGGATTGTCGAGCAGACTCTGACACGAACGTCCAGTGATCGTCTCATAAGCTGCGGTGACTGAAAGGGCCTTTTTGGTCTTCGCGTCAATCATCCAGAAGATTTCCTGAATGTTGTCTGCCATTTGCTGGAGCCGTTCTTCGGTGTCGAGCTGCACTTGCTGGGCGCGTCGCAAAGATCTGGTGTAGAGGACAATCAGCACGGAGAGAACAGCGGCTCCGAAAAGCAAGAAGGCGGAGAAAACGTCGAGCGCCCGACCCTTGGTCCTGAATACTGCTAGAAGCACAGCGAGCAAGACAACGGAAAAAACTACCGAAATGAGGGGCCAGCGAGGATATGCCATCCGTTTGGGGGAGAAGTCGGGACCGTGTGGGTCAACTTGACGCATTGCTTTGTCGAGGGCTGCGTCTGTCAGTGGGAGCACAGCAGATCGCCAGTGAGATGCGTGTCGAAACCGGCAAGAACCGCTGCAGTTTGGGCCGATACTACGCGCCTGCATCCAAGGGGTCAAGAAGGAGTCCAAGCGGTGGTGGATGTCAGTTTCCGAGTCGCCCACCAACCGCGAAGTACTCCATTCGTGGACACAAGCGCGTTTATCGGTACTAACGATTGGATATGTGAGAAGTCCGTCGAATCGGCAAATTCAGCCGATCCCTGCGATGCATTGAGAGCTTTAGCGGATCTTACTCGACGCACGAGCGACCAACTCGTCCAATCTCGAAAGCAAAAGCTTGAGGATCGGAGACTGGTTCGACTTTCTGTAGCCGAGGACCAGATCGACGGTTGGCGCATCTCCCTTCAGAGGGCGGCTCGTTACAGACGCAGGGAGAAAGTTCTGTGCGTAAGCAGGTAGCAGCCCTACGCCACGTGTCGACATTATCAAGGATATTCCCATGGTGACATGGTCGGTTTCGTGAGCTGGCGTGATATTGATTCCCGATCGCTTCAGGTAATTGTCGATGACCGCACGCAGTACAGGAGCCGTATGAGACACAATCACGAATGTTTCGCCTGCCAGATCCTTCGGACTGATCGCTTTAAGCGCGGCGAGACGGTGGTCACTAGGCAAGATCACCACCAAAGGCTCCTTCACGAGAAGACGGAACGCCAGGTCTGGCATCGCTCGTTCCCTTCGTAGAAAAGCGGCGTCGATTTTTCCTTTCGAAAGTTCTTCCGCAAGTAGTGGGGAATATTGACTCGATATCATCACGTCAATGTTCGGCAGCTCGTCGCGCAGGATACGCAAGGCTTCGGGCATCCAGGTCAATTCGTGTCCTGTCAGAAAGCCCATCGAGAAGCAAGGCTTGGCGGGATGAACGGCTCGGCGTGCAGCTTCGACTCCCGCATCAACCTGCAATAGAACCCCGCGCGCGTGATCGAGAAAGGCTCGACCCGCCGGTGTCAGCGCGACGCCACGAGCTGTGCGTGTCATGAGTTGGGCGCCAATTTCTTCCTCAAGGTCTCGGAGCTGGCGGCTGAGCGAAGGCTGCGAGGTGTGCAA
>PLEA01000201.1 GCA_003136335.1 Acidobacteriaceae bacterium
CCGCGCCCGCCTGGATGGCGGCCGAATGTTTGTGGTCTCGAACCGCGAGCCCTATATCCACATGCGGCGCGGCAAGTCGGTGGAAGTGAGCGTGCCAGCCAGCGGCTTGGTAACCGCCCTGGAGCCTGTGCTGTGCGCTTGCGATGGAACGTGGCTGGCGCACGGAAGCGGCACCGCAGACCGGGAGTCCGTGGACCGGCATGACCGGCTGCCGGTACCGCCTGACGATCCGCGATATACGCTGCGCCGTGTCTGGCTGACTAAGGAAGAAGAAGAAGGCTATTACTATGGCTTTGCGAATGAAGGGGTTTGGCCGCTCTGTCATATCGCGCACACCCGTCCGATTTTTCGCGCTGCCGACTGGAAGCAATATCAGGCCGTCAACCGCAAATTTGCTGATGCCCTTCTGGAAGAAATGAAAGATACCGAGAAGCCGGTCGTCCTGGTGCAGGATTATCATTTTGCGTTGTTGCCCAGAATGATCAAACAAAAAAGGCCGGACGCCAAGGTGGCGATTTTCTGGCACATCCCGTGGCCCAATCCGGAGGCGTTTGGGATTTGTCCGTGGCAACGGGAACTGGTAGACGGACTGTTGGGAGCGGACCTGGTGGGGTTTCACATCCAGTCGCACTGCAACAATTTTCTTCAGACCGCCGATCGGGTCATGGAATCAAGAATCGACTGGGAACATCATACGGTGCAACGCCTGGGTCATAATACGACGGTACACCCGTTTCCCATCAGTGTGGATGCCACTGATCTGTCGTCGGAGGATTCCGGCGAAGCCGCCTACGAGGGACGTTCTGGACTTCTGAAGAGCCTGGACGTCGAAGCCCTTTTTCTAGGAGTCGGGGTAGACCGCCTTGACTACACGAAGGGAATTCTGGAGCGGTTTCTGGCGGTGGAACTTTTTTTTGAAAAGTATCCACGATATCAGGGGCAGTTCACATTCGTGCAAATCGGCGCACCGAGCCGGAGTCATCTCAAGCGATATCACGACCTGGAGGCGGAGATCGAGGTGGAGGCAGGAAGGATCAACTGGCGTTTTCAGAAGGAGAAATGGAAGCCGATCGTTTTGCTCAACCGGCAGCATAGTCATAAAGAGATCGAGCCTTACTACAAGGCGGCGGATCTATGCCTGGTGACTTCGTTGCACGATGGCATGAACCTGGTCGCGAAAGAGTTTGTCGCCGCCCGTAATGATGAGAATGGCGTTCTGATCTTGAGTATCTTTACCGGAGCTGCACGGGAATTGCGCGACGCCCTCCAGGTGAATCCTTATGACATCGACCAGACGGCCGAAGCGATTCGAGCCGCTTTGGAAATGGATCCGGAGGAAAAACAGTCGCGCATGCAACATATGCGGCGCGCGATTCGCGAACACAATATTTATCAGTGGGCAGGAAGTCTGATTACGGAACTGTGCGAGTTGCGTCTTGATCGGAACGAAGAGACCGACGACAAGACACGCTTAGGAGCGTCGGCAGCCTGAAACGACGGGGTGGGATTTACGCGGGACCCTGCTAGAGAAGAGGTTCTCCCGGCATCCGGGGAGAGCGAGGGTTCTTCGAGAACTGCGCGACCAGGACGTCGACTGCAAAGAAGGAAAAAGCACCCGCACCAAACAGTCCGCCCAAAGCATCCAGTCGCACAATGAAGCTCAGTACAGAGAAGACCACCAGAAACGCGCCAAATGCCCACAACATGATTGACCCCCCAGCGAAGTAGAGTAGCACGCTGCGTCAACGGAAGGGCATTGCCGACGCCTACAATACNNATGCAGGGCTGGTCGCAGCTTTCTAGGCTGAGGCCACCCTGCGTCGGGGAACAGGACGGGCCACACAATCGCACAATCCTTTGCAGCGTCGCTACTCCGTCTCGCTCAGGCCGCTTCGGGTTCAACTACCCTCTCGAACGACGAGCATCTTTCGACTCCGATTCCTCAGAATCGGTCTCATCGGGAACGCTTTGCGGCGGCTTGGAACTGGCGCTCGCATCGTCCGCCGCCTTCTTGGTGGCGTCTTTGGCTTTGCCCCAGGCATTCTGAACTTTGCCTTCGGCCTGTTGCGCGACACCCTTGACCTGGGTCTTCGGGTCGTTTGTCCACTCTCCGGCTTGGCGCTCGATGCGTCCCGCTATGTCCTTAACTTTCCCTTCGACACGGTCCTTATTCATTTGCAGTCTCCTTTTGAATTTTATTAAATCGACACTTTCCTTGCGGCGGCATTGCCGGGGCAAGTTCTGACTTAGGCAATTTTGCGTTTGTTGGGCTGATCCTGCTCGATGTCATGGTTAGACTGCCTGTCGCCGGAGTCGCTTTCTCCATGTGCACCGTTCTGGTGAGATTGCAGCTCTCGTTCCGAATCGAACGACTGCTGGCAGACCTCACAGTTGTTTTCATTCCTCGGATCCTGACTCATGGTGAACTCCTCAATTCGTGATTGAAATCTGCGCAATCTTTTGCGCGCGGCACAAACAATGAGATGTCGAAGAGCGAAGAATGTTTGTTGCGTTTTTCCCATACCGACTCATGAAGTGAAATACCTCCAAGGTCGGTTCACTGGAGGCCGCGAGCGGCCTGAGGATTACACCGGGCTGCGGCCTTGAATGACCCGAATTCCTTCCGACGGCGTTTTAATAACCGGTTTCTGACCTGAGGCTAGGCAGAAAGGCAACGCGGATCTATCCGGTAAAGTACGTATTTCTGCGGCGATGAGCTTTACTAATGTTGCACACCGAAGATTTGTTCTGTGACCGCGTGCTTTGGGATGCCCAGACCTAGAAGACATGAACGATGCCGTTTCGTACCGCATAGCGAGTTAAGTCAGCAACGGAATGAAGCCCCAGTTTGCGCATCAGGTTGGTGCGATGAGTTTCTGCGGTCTTGACGCTCAGATGGAGAGCTACCGCAACTTCTTTGCTGGTCTTTCCTTCCGCCAGTAGTTGAATCACCTCGCGCTCCCGACCGGTGAGAACGGCGCCGGTGTCGTCTTCTCTCTTGTCGCTGTGGTCCTGTCGACTCTCAGGGGTATCACGGTCAAGATATCCTTCCAACACCATCTGACTGACTCTCGTAGTGAAGAATGTTCTGTGCAGTTGCAAAGCCTCGACGGCGGCGACCAAGTCGCGGCCGGCGTCCGACTTGAGCAGAAAGCCGCGCGCCCCCGCACGCAAGACCTCGCGCACGACCTGATCGGAATCGTGCATGGTTAGAATCAGGATGGGTAGGTTAGGCGATGCGGCGAGAATCTGCCGGGTAGCCTCGAGTCCGTTCAGGTTTGGCATGCCGACGTCGAGCAGAACCAGTTCCGGGTTCGTGCTGCTGGCAAGTTCAACCGCCTCGCGCCCGTCCTTCGCTTCTGCGCAAACTTCCCAACCCGCGTGAGCTTCCAGCAACGCGCGAATACCTTGCCTGGCGACTTCATGATCATCTGCAATCAGGATTCGCAGCATTCTCCACCTCCAAGGTAGTTGAGCCGTCGAATTGTCCGACCCCGCGCAAAGTGCAAGGCACGCGGGCGACCCGTCCCGGCGGGTCCGAGGGACGTCCACGTTTCTGGTTTCAAAGCACAACACTTGCCAAACGTAGATTTCATTGGATCTAAACCACCGTACTAACTGACGAAAACAGAGCGCGTGTAAGTTTTTCCAAATCACCCAAAAGCGTAAAAATGCTAGAACTATGGTGAGAGCGAGAATTTTTTTCGGGCAATACGGTGTTTGCAGTAAGGTTGAAACAATGGATGTGGATAGCTCTTCTAAGAAGAGGTTGTACGGCGGCAACAAAAATCGTACGGCCCCCATGGCGATTGGCATCTAAAAGATGCACGGAGGTTTGCATCAAATGCATTTCGGTACGACTGGTTTTCTCCGCTCAGGACTGAAGATTAGCGCCGTTGTTGCCGTTCTATGCGCGATTGGATACGCGCAAAACACACCCTCTGCTCAAAGCAGCCCGGCTGCGCCGCCCCCGGCGGCATGGGATCCTGATTACGGTCCGCCGCGGACTGCCGCGCCTCCGCCCTCTGCTCAGGAACCGGCCGGACAGCCTGGCGAGCAGCAACCAGCTGGACAGGATCAGCAGGCACCGATCACGGCAGAAAAGAGTTCGGATGATTCGGGCCGGTTTGTTTTCAGGAAGCAGGTACAAGAAATTGTCTTGCACGCCACCGTCGCGGACGAGGCAGGGCGGCTGGTGACATCACTGGATCGGAGCGCTTTTTCTATCTCTGTGAACAACGTGCCAGAACCGATTACATCGTTTCGCCGAGAGGATGTTCCGGTGGCTTTGGGAATCGTCATTGATAATTCGGGCTCCATGCGCGACAAGCGGGAAAAGGTGAGCCAAGCCGTGCTTAACCTGATCCGCGCCAGCAATCCGCAGGATGAAGTTTTCGTGGTCAATTTCAGTGAAACCCCTTTCCTGGATCAGGATTTCACATCCGACGTCGGACTGCTCCAGACCGCCCTGCACCAAGTCTCCAGCCGTGGAAGTACGGCTCTTTATGACGCGGTTGTGGCTTCCGCAGTGCATTTGCGAGAAAATCCGCGGCTCACGAAAAAAGTGCTTCTCGTGATTACGGACGGGCAAGACAACATGAGCCAGGAGACCCTCCAAGATGCCATCCGAAAGTTACAGCCGAACCAGGGGACACAGCCGAACCAGGGGGCGACGATCTATGCCATTGGGCTGACCAGTGGAGGCATGACGCGATCGGGACGCGAAGCGCTTCAGAGTCTGGCGAAGAGTACTGGCGGGGTGGCATTCTTTCCTAAGAGTCTGGATGAAGTGGACGAAATTACGCGGACTGTGGCCCACGATATTCGCAGCCAGTACACGCTCGCGTTCAAGCCTGGACCGGCAAAAGCCGGATACCAGGCGATTCACGTGGAGGCAAAAGGACCAGCACGCACGCGGCTGATGGTCCGCACGCAAAGCGGATACTATCCGGGAGAGGCGGTTCGCTAGTGGATCTCACCGGTCCACAGTGGTTTACGCCGCTGTGGGCCCGGGCCCAGTGGGTGTCTTGGGGGGCGGCGGCGGCAACTCAATCTGGATAAGGTTGTTCTTGATGGCATAAACAACCAGATCCCGAATGGAGTGGAAACTCAGCTTCCGCATGATATTGCTACGGTGAGTTTCGACGGTCTTGGTGCTCAAGTTCAGAAGAGATGCGACTTCCTTGGAACTATTGCCTTCCGCCAGCAACTGAGTGATCTCGCGTTCCCGAGCAGTCAGAGTCGGCAACTTAGGAGCCTCGTTTCTGGAAACGGTCTGCCCCTTTTCCAGAAAGCCGGCCAAGACCAGGTCATTCACCCGCGGAGTGAAGAACATGCGTTTGTTCTGGAGCGCTTCGACGGCAGAGACCAGGTCGCGCGCAGCATCAGACTTCAAAACGAAACCACGGGCGCCAGCGTCGAGCGCTTCGCGAATGACCTGGTCTGAGTCCGTGATCGTGAGGACGATCACTTTGAAGTGAGGGTCGTGCTGCAGCAGCTGACGGGTGGTATCCAAGCCGTTGAGGTTGGGCATCCCAATATCGACGATGACGACGTCGGGGTTCAACTGCAAGGCTTTCTCCACCGCCTCGCGGCCGTCGCTGGCCTCGCCGCAAACTTCCCAGCCTTCATGTTTTTCCAAGAGGGCGCGCAATCCGCGGCGCACGATTTCATGGTCATCGGCCAACAAGATTCTCAGCTTCATAATTCGCCTCTTTCCAGATCAAGAGCTGCAGTGTCAGTCGAACCTCAGCGTAACTCGGCAACATTGCGACCCTTCAGAGCAGTAAACACCCGATGCTGACTTACCGCATCCACCGCCGCCAGCAGGTCGCGAGCGGCATTGGACTTCACAACATAACCCCGAGCCCCCGCTTCCAAGGCTTCGCGCATCATTTGTGGAGAGTCGTGCTGGGTGACAAACAGGATTTCCAGGGCCGGGCACTCCTGCCGCAACACGCGACACGCTTCCAACCCGTTCATTCTGGGCATGGTCACGTCGAGCACCATGACGTCAGGACTCAGGTCCTTTGCCTTTTCCACCGCTTCGGCCCCGTCCGATGCCTCTCCAATGACCTCCCAATCCGAATGCCCTTCCAAGAGAGTTTTCAGGCCCTGCCTGACAATTGGGTGGTCATCAACCAGCAGTATGCGAATTGTCATTCAGTTTTAGTCCTTTGGGGGAGACCAGACGACTCGCCACATTTTATCTTTCGTTTGTGACAAGCCTGACCAAAAACCATTTTAATTGAACCACCAGAAATCGGGGGGGGAGGGCCCCTTTAACCCACTGAGGCTACCGTTCCGGTAGTCGAGGTCCAATACAGGGAATCCTGTATTTCGACGAGGATGTTTGAGGGCACTGTGGACTGCGCTAGGCCCTCTGGCCAGCAGAAATGACCGGGAAATAGGTCTTGTCGTGCAATAAAACCTGGACTGCCTCGACGACCGAGCCGATGTCCTGCTTGGCACAGGCACCCCGAACACCTGCCTGACGAGCGGCTTCAGCCAGCTGGTTCGAAAGGTGGAGCGTCACCAGCAAAATGGGAATCTTGGGAAAGAGCTCGGAAATCTGCCTGGCGACATCGACGCCGTTCAGATCGGGCATTTGATAGTCCAGCAAGATGAGGTCCGGGGGCGCCTCGAGCCACCTGGTGCAGCGCCTCGGCGCCGGTTCGCGCCTCGCCGCACACATGCCACGACTCTTGCTGTTCAAGAATCGCGCGCAGATAGCGCCGAACGGCGGGATTATCATCGACTAGAAGAATACGGACCATTGCGAAAGCCTTTCCGGCTTCACCTACCGATTGCGAACTCCGTCGTTCGAACCCAGGGGCTTTCGCACGCACGAAAACACCTTCGACGGAATTCCGAACTATTTCCCTGCGCTGTGACCCTTTTCTTGGTGCTGTTTCATGACTGTCCGGGCGGCTACTTCCTTAATGCCCTGCTGCCGTAGCGCCCGGAGCGCTCAGCACTTTCCTTAATGTGCTCATATTCGCGCTGTTCTTTCGCATCTACGCCGCGCAAATGTTCTGCTGGCATGATCGTCCCTCGGGGGGTATCACCTCGGGGGTATCACCTCGGGGGTATCACCATGGTTAACATAGGCAAAGAACCAACCATCGACAATCCGGTGAAGCCTGTAGGGTTACCAACTTATCAATAAGCTGTTTCCCCTTGTCTGGTGCTCGCTTTGACGCCATTCCGTTAGTCGCTTTCCTCCGCAGTTAGAAGCTAAAGCATAGGTCCCGATTTAGGCCGGGGACCCCTACAGGATCTTCTTCATGCACTTCCGTAATCTATCGTATTGACATCCATCAGATTATGTTGTTAGCAGGTCTCCCAAACCTTATCTCAGGAAGGATTAATACATGAAACAGCCCGGGGGTTCGTTTGCGCCGTTGGTGTGGAACAGCTTCGCCGAAAACAAGCGAGGTGGTTCTCTAACTAGAATTTGCAGATATGCTTTTGTCTTCGGGCTGCTAGCCGTGGCAGCGGGTGTGCCACTGGCACCCAGCGCTTTTGGCCAGGCTAAGTCCACGATCTCTTGTCCGGCGGGACACGGCTACTGGGATGTTTTGAGTGTAATGATGTTGGACCCAGGACTGGCTTCGAGCTACCACATGGAGGGTCTCACCGGAGGCGTGCCGTCGTCGTACATGTACACCATATGGGATCAGAGCCAGTCCAAGTTGTATTACGTGAAGACTCCGAATGGTAACCCCTGGGACATTAATCTTTACGACTCGAATTACATCTACCAATGGGTTACGGAACTGGGCGACTGGAATGGTGTCAACCACTGGAACGATCCAAGGAGCTGCAAGAAATTCAACAACGGCCTGCAGACCGCGACGTCCGACCTCTCCATGCGCTGGGCCGCGCGGTGCGCCGCTCCGGGAGGAGAAAACAGCTCATTCTGGAATACTTCCAACCAGTCTTACAGTACGAACTACTACACCTATGTGGACCAGGTACAACAAAGTCAGACCAAAAATCTCGATTATTCTTTGATGGAGTTGAAACCCCCCAGTACCATCACCGTCACCGACCACCGCGCAAATCCACCGCGACCGTTTTCGGTTACAACGTTGCCCCTGCAATATTCGTACAGCTGTGGTGTTTCGGGGAACGTCAACTCATGTAAGTTTCGTGAGGTCTTTGAGTATGGCGTGGACACATCGGTCAATCCAGTGGACCGGATCAAGCACACCTATGGATGGGTACGCTGGCGCTACTACGTCAACTCAACCGGGGGAAACAAAGGTCTTGCCCCCAACTGGGTACTGAATAATTCATCCACCTCCGACCAGTTGATGCAGGGAGTGGTGGTCAGCCCCGACTTCCAATGTTTCTAGATCGGGTTTGAACGAGCGCTCTTGAGGATCTGGCTAGTCTGCATTCATCTCGATCTGCCGGGGCGGTAGGACCGGCATGTCAGGATGCGGCTGCTCTCGCCATCTCACGTTAAAACACTCGCCCTCGCTTTGCGGGCGCCAGATCGATCCATCTTCGTACTTTATCGAACTCGGGAAGAAGACCCAGCCCAGGACGGACTCGGCGCTGTCGGCACGAATGCCCGGCCTTTCAAGAGTTTGCTCCTCGCCGGGCGGAATGGGCTTGGTCGATCTCCATACGGAATTAAACGGTCGCAGCAGGTCCTGGGGCGC
>PLEA01000193.1 GCA_003136335.1 Acidobacteriaceae bacterium
GGCACCCCGCGGACTTGTCCCAGATGGGCTTCACTCACCTGGTTTCGACGACACTTATCTTCTTAACGACGCGTCTTCGAAGGGTTTACTTTCGTTCGTCTCTCGGATGCTCACCTGCACGAGTTTGTTCTCGCGCTTTTCCTCCAACGCTCACCACCACGGCTCTTTACCGCAGCAGCTTGGATCGGTTTGGGATCTGCTCCTGAAAGCTGATCCCGAGGGGCCTTCCCTCATCTCTTGCGCAGCTTGTCATCCACACGGCTATTTAGTTCATGGTGAACTCCTTATCCGTGTGCTTCTGCAGCACACTGAGGCCCATGAACTCGCCTTACTGCTGCAAGCGGTCCTGAAAGAGAATTAAGAAGAAATGCGGGTCCGAATTCCATTCGTCGCGAAGATGTATTCGACCGGATATTCGTGCGGCCCTGAACCAACGTGTGCTTCCGGCAAGCGTGCGTGACCTGAGGGGGCGCAGACTGATAGGTTCGTCAGCGTAGGTGCGCGACTGATCATGCCCCAGCGAACGGATCCAGTTCCAGAGTCAATCACACAGCTTCAGGCTGAGCTCGAGCAGTTTCGCTCCACCCACCGACGCCGTGCCAGGCTGCCACAGTCGATGTGGCAAGCCGCAGTCGAACTGGCTCGGGAACACGGTGTGTATTCCGTCGCGCACCGGTTACGGCTGGACTATACGGGTCTGAAGAAACGGCTCGGCGGAGTTTCCCATCGCCGACGAAAAGCACGCAAGCCGGCATTCGTCGAACTGATCGCGCCACCTTCAGCGATGCTGCGAGAGTGCTTGATCGAGTTCGAGTCGTTGCACGGAGGCAAGGTGCGCATTCAGTGGAAAGCAGCCGCACCGCCCGATTGGATGAGCCTGCTGCGGGCCTGGCGGGAAGCCGAGAGATGATTCAGATCACGGCGCAGATGCGCGTGCTGGTGGCCATCGAGCCGGTCGATGGAAGAAAAGGGATCGACTCTCTAGCGCAACTGTGCCAGGAGAAACTAGCAGAGGATCCTTTTTCCGGCTGTGTGTTCGTGTTTCGGAGCCGCAGCGGGACGGCGATCCGGCTGCTCAGCTATGACGGCCAGGGATACTGGCTGGCGCAAAAGCGTCTTTCGCGCGGAAGATTCGTGTGGTGGCCGCAAGCCTCGGAACCAGCCAAGGCACTGGAAGCCTATGAGGTGCAGTTGCTGATGGCGGCGGGGGATGTGTCGCGGGTGCGCGCGGCGCCGATGTGGCGGCGAGTGAGCGTGCTGAAGTAATCACCTCGCGGCAAAAAAACCATGGCGTTACCCCTTGCGTTCCAAGAAAAACCAGTTCATACTGCGGATCGATGGTCGAGTTCAGATATCGGGGCCGGAAGATCAGCCAGGAAGACATCCTTTATATACGCGCACTGATCGAGCAGCACCCGCAGGAAAGCCGCCGCACACTGTCGACCAAGCTCTGCGAAGCCTGGCAGTGGCGCCAGGCCAATGGAGCGTTGCGCGACATGGTGTGCCGCGGCCTGTTGCTCATGCTGGACCGTGCCGGCCAGATCGAGTTGCCGCCGGTGAGTTACGTTCGGCATAACCCGCTGGCCAGAAGAGCCCGACCCACACCCCTGTTGGTCGATAGCACCCCGATCGAAGGCGGGCTAGGCGAGCTGGGCCCCGTGGAGTTTCAGCTGGTGCGGCGCACGGGGGATGAGCCGCTGTTTAACAGCCTGCTGGAACAGCATCATTACCTTCGCTATGAGCAGCCGGTGGGCGAGCACCTGAAGTATCTGGTGTGGGGGCCATCGCGGCCGATTGCGTGTCTGGCCTGGTCGAGTGCGCCGCGACATCTCGGTGCGCGTGACCGCTACATTGGCTGGAGTGCGGAAGCGCGGCGACGCAATGTTCGCTTCCTTGCCTATAACACGCGGTTTTTGATTCTGCCGTGGGTGCGGGTGAAGCACTTAGCCTCTCACATTCTGGGCCGCATGGCCGCGCGCCTCTCCCAAGACTGGGAGAACGTCTACGGTCACCCGCTGTACTTTCTAGAAACCTTTGTAGATCCGGAGCGCTTCCGCGGCACCTGTTACTACGCTGCCAACTGGATCCGGCTGGGGGAAACGACAGGTCGGGGAAAAGCTTCGAACAGCTATGTACCAAATCGCTCGATCAAGCACGTTTTGGGATATCCACTGAGCCACCGGTTTCGCGAACAGCTGGGCGAGGTAGGATGAGATCGGCAATCGAGTTCATCGACATGGATCGCGAGGAGTTGAATCAACTGGTGGATCGCGCCCGCGCATCGTTGTCGGCGGAAGAGTATCGCAAACTGAAGGGCGTGGTGGAGGCGCTGACGTATCTGACGGATCTGGTCGCAGATCAGGAAACAACGATCCACGATTTACGCGAGTTGTTGTTCCCGGCCACGGAGAAGACCGAAGCGGTGCTGAAGAAAGCCGGCATGGAGGGAAGGTCGAAGGCAGCAGCCGACCCACCGGGCACCAGCCAAGCTGGAGAACGAAAACAGAAGGCCGGTGGCCACGGACGGAACGGTGCTGAAGCTTATCGCAACCCGCGCCGAGTCAGGGTTTCACATGAAAGCCTGAAACATGGCGATCGGTGTCCGGGCTGCCTGAAGGGCAAAGTCTACGAGCAGCAGGAGCCGCGACAGCTGGTGCGCATCGTGGGGCAAGCTCCGCTGACGGCGACCGTTTACGAGCTGCAGCGCTTGCGCTGCAATCTATGCGGAGAAGTCTATAGCGCGGATGCACCGGAAGGGGTGGGCGAAGACAAGTACGACGAAAGCGCAGCGGCGATGATTGCCCAGTTGAAATACGGCACGGGCATGCCGTTTTACCGGCTGGAGGATCTGGAACAGAACCTGGGAATCCCGCTGCCGGCGTCCACTCAATGGGAGATCGTGGAGGAGGCAGCTGAGCTGATCAAGCCGGCGCGCGATGAACTGATCCGTCAGGCGGCCCAGGGCGAGGTGCTGCACAACGACGACACCAGCATGNNGTATCTTCACGTCCGGGGTGGTGTCGACGGGCGAAGTGCGCAAGATCGCATTGTTCTTCACCGGCCGCAAACATGCGGGAGAAAATCTGGCCGAGGTGCTGAAACGACGCGCTGCCGAGTTACCGGCGCCGATTCAGATGTCAGATGCGTTGTCGCGAAATACACCGAAGCCCATCAAGTTGTTAGTTGCGCACTGCCTCGCCCATGGGAGAAGACAGTTTGTTCAGATCACGCCCAATTTTCCTGAACCCTGCCGGCATGTGTTGGAGGCATTGGGCGAGGTATACCACTACGACCAACTGGCGCGCCAGCGTGAGCTATCACGCATCGAACGGTTACACTTTCACCAGCAGCACAGCCAGCCAGTGATGAGCGACTTACACCAATGGCTGGACACACAGATGAAGGAAAACAAGGTAGAACCAAACTCCGGTTTGGGCAAAGCGATCAAATACATGCTCCGGCATTGGCAAGCGCTCACTTTGTTTCTGCGAGAGCCGGGTGCGCCACTGGACAACAACTTGGCCGAGAGAGCCTTAAAGAAAGCAATTTTGCACCGAAAAAACTCGCTATTCTACAAGACACTGAACGGTGCCGACGTCGGTGATCTGTATATGACCCTGATCCATACGTGCGAGCTGAACGATGTGAATCCCTTCGACTACCTCACTGAACTGCAGCGGCGCACCGAAGAGCTTGCCGCCAGCCCTGCGGAATGGATGCCCTGGAACTACCGCCCGACACCGGAACAAAGCCTCTCAAACCATTGATCGCGGTAGTGCGCAGCCTTACCGAAAGGACACGATTTGAAGCATTTCCGTGCCCGCCCACGCCTGTTCGTACCGGAAATTCGTCGTCATTTCCGTTGACAGGCATTCCTCATTAACGAGTCTCGGGACC
>PLEA01000239.1 GCA_003136335.1 Acidobacteriaceae bacterium
TGAAATCCGTGGACGTGTCAAAGGCTTTGCTATAGGTGTAATTCCCGAACAACGTGAAATGATCGCTGAAGCGCTTCTTGGCTTCCACGATGCCACCTTCATAAACGGCATATGCCTCAGAGCTGTATTGGTTGTTCTGTACGACAAGCGGATTCACAAAGCATAGGGTGGCAGAAATGGTTGGATTATCACAGGGCAAACCGCCAGGCTCGGTGCCTCCGAGTGGGTCGGCTCCGGCGGCCGTCGTATTCCAGTTGCGATAGGAAATCGTCTGGCCATTGGCCAGAGTTAGCGTGGTGAACGGCGCAGGCAGCAGATTGGTATCGATTGCGATCGGGAGTCTCTGCGTATGCGAGTAGATGCCGCTGAGAGAAATTGAGAACCCCGGTGAGATCTCGTGTTCAATTCCAAACGAACCCTGTTGTGCGATCGGGGGGCGATAGCCCGGTTGGTTCACAAAAACTACCTGCAGCGGACCGACGGGGCCGCTATTGGTAACATTGATGCCCAGTGGAGCCACAGCAGCCGGCGTGATGCAGGCCTCATTCCCCGGTGCCGCGGTGGTGCACTGAATTAATCCTTGCCCAAACAGTGTGGTGAAAACCGTGTTCGCGCCCGCTAAACCTAAAGCCGGAACTCCCCCCAGCGGGTCTACATAAATAGAGATTTCCCGGTTGCAGGGGCTGGAGCCGTTACCCGGGATTACGGGTACCCCGAACTGTGAGAACCCGCAGACCGCGCCCAGGTTTGCGACCTGGCCGCCTCCCGGCCCGTTCTCGACCGCAGACTTATTGCCGTTCACAACCCCCAGGCTCAAATCGACATCGGGGATCTGGGCGTCCACGGGTCCGAAGAAGACTCCGTACCCACCCCGGATCACTGTCTTGTGATCCTTAAAGAGATCCCATGCGAAGGAAACCCGGGGGGCAAAATCCTTCTTGTATGTGGTCAACGGGGCGAATTGCGTGTCCAGTTCGTAGCGGAGACCGTAGTCCAGAGTGAAGTTTGACGTTATCTTCCAGGAGTCCTGCCCGTAGAATGCCGTCAGCGGCCGTGTGTAATACGGGTATGTCGGATTTCCGAAGCCCTGCTGGTACACCTGAGGCAGCCCGAACGATGCCGATTGCAACGGGTTGATGGTAGTGGTCGCAAGCTGTGGGCTGATCAAAAAACCGGGAAGCGACCCGAACACAAAGCGGCCCGGGAAAAAAGTGTGCGACTCGGTGTGATTGCCACGGAGTATTTCGTTAGCGCCGAACTTAAGCGTGTGGCGGCCACGGATCAGTGTGAAATTATCCGCGAAGTCGTAGCGGCGCAGGATGGTGATGTTGGGGATGAAAATGTTCGTTCCCAGGTTATTGATGAAACCGGGAATCTGGAGCCCCACCTGTCCCGGTTCATTAGGAATCACATTGAAGCTTTCGTAGTTCCATTGCGCCCGCGCCTCGTTCTGAGCGGTCGCACTGAACTGGTGATACCAGGCGGCTTGCAGATTATGATCGTAGGTGTGGGTCGAACTTCCCGCCGAAAACGCGGTCAGGGACTGCACATCCGGCGATTCTTCCAGATCATGTCCATACCTGTAGGTCAGGGAAAGCTCGTTGTTGACATCAAAGCGATGATCCAAACGAACGAACCCCTGATACTCCCGCGAGTTGTAAGGAAACACTCCACCCTCGTTTTCAAACTGGCTTACTAGGAACGCATTCAATCCCTGCTGAACCGGGGTGAGACCCTGGTTCGGAGTGACAGACAGGGCGGTCTGCAGCGCAAAGGCGCAATTGATAGCCGGTAGCACCAAATAGGTTGGGGGCGCGGCTGGATTCGGCAAGCAAGGCACCATCGCGCTGCCCTCGGCCGCCAGCGCGCTGATAGCCGCCTGTTGAGCAACCCTCGGATCGGTGACCTGAATATTGGCGGGCAGGGTATTTCCAGCAACGGAGGGTCCGGCGAAAATCGAACTGTTGGTCAGCAAGGGAACTGAGTTCTGCGAGTCTTGCCGCAGGCCTTCGAAAGACGCAAACAGGAAAGTTTTGTCTTTCTGGATGGGGAGGCCAATGGAGCCACCGTACTGCTGACGGCTGAGCGAATTCTTGATCGGAGCGCCGGTCGAAGTGGTGTTGAAATTAGAGTAGGTCGGGTCCGGCGCCAGGGCGGAACTGAATGCGAATGGGTCACGGGCGTCCATCGCGTCGTTGCGAAAAAATCCAAAAACGCTGCCATGTACATTATTGGTGCCGGACTTGGTCACTATGTTGATCGATGCGCCCGTGGCCGCCCCCAGGTCCGCGGCGTAGTTGCTACGATTGATTTGGAATTCCTGCACAGCGTCTTGGCTTACCGTCAAGCGCACGCCACCGGCATCGTCTGAGGTCTCACCACCGTCCACCGTTATGCTGTTTCCCCGGCCATTGCTGCCATAGAAGGACAGCCCGCTTTGCGGGGTTTGCTTGACTCTGAAATCCTGGTCCCCCGCCAGGCTGGTGGAATCGGAGACACCGGGCGCGAGCAACGTGAATGTCAGGTAATCGCGCCGGTCAATGGGCAGGTCGGTGATGTATTGTTGCGAGATTCTATCCGCTTGGCTCCCACGTTCGGTTTCCACCACAGGCGGTTCGCTCGTCACCTCAATCACCGTCGCCACCTTCGCGGGTTTCATGCGAAAGTCTGAAACGACCGTCTGCCCGATGGCAACTGGCACGCTTTTGCGGAGATCGGTGGCGAACCCCGACAGAGCCGCGCTTACTTCATAGGTAGACGGGGATAGTCCTGCTACCCGGTACTGACCTGTGCCGTCGGTTGCGACCGTGCGCTTCAGACCGGTCTCCGTGTCGACCACACTGATCGTTACCCCAGGCAGGACCGCACCAACGGAGTCGACTACGGTTCCAGTGATGTCTCCCGAGGTGCCGACGCCCTGCGCCTGGGCCACACTGGCTGCCAACAGCAAGCACACAAACGTACATGCGAGTGACTTCATAGGATTCTCCTTACCGAAGTATCTGCACATCGCCGCATTGGTCCGGCGTATTCCCCAACGCTGAGCAACTCCCTAAAGCCCGCCCGGTGCCGCGACAACCCTAATAGGCGTCAATTGTGATCCAGCTGCCATTTCGTCCTCGATCAAGAATTCAAATCGTGTCCAACGAAACCGCAGATTGTGAGAGTTAGTATCACATAAGAGTCACTAACGTCAAGAAGTGAAACGCCAATATTCCCGAGGCGATATGGCGCCCATGTTCTCGCGCCCCAATAATTCAATGGCGGAAAGGCGATAGTCGTTCGGAAGTGGCGACGATGCGCAGGACGAAACTCCGACCTCGTCGGATTCCCGCGGCCAGCCCCTTAGGGAGTCAGGACGATTCGGCCGGAGACTTCGCCTTTGCGCAACAGATCCAGCGCCTCGTTGGCTTCAGCAAGCGGCCGCTTAACCACATGGCAGCGTATCTTCCCGGCGGCAGCCATGGCGAGTACTTCCCGCAAGTCTTGCCGAGTACCGACCGTTGATGCATGGATCCGGACTTCTCGCGCTGCCATCAGAATCGGCGCGAAACAGATGTTTTCAGCGGGCAAGCCCACGACGAGCAGAGTACCGCCGGGCCGGAGGCAGGAAAAAGCTGTGTCATAAGCTGCCTTTGCTGCGGAGGTAACAAGTGACACGTGGATTCC
>PLEA01000615.1 GCA_003136335.1 Acidobacteriaceae bacterium
TAGGGTACTAAGATTTATCGCCAACTGAGAAGATTGCCTACCAGTCTGGCGGTTTACTTCCGGTTGGCCGACCACACGGACGCTATCGCGTACATCCGCTTCCAAGAGAGAAGCGTTCCGTTTATCTGTGGTTGAACTATGCCTGACGGCTCTTGGCTCCGGTGACGATAAGAACCTCAGCCAGAAAATCGTCGGTCATTTCGACTCTCTTCCGGTTCCTCTAATCGGCGTCAACCGCCGCCTGTGATGCCTGTGATTCCAGCCCTTGCATTTCTGCCCGAAAAGCTCATAATTAGGGGCTTCCTTCCCCCGGGGGTTCCATGTCGTTTCTTATCCGCACCGTGCGCCCTGCCGCACGAGTGTCTCTGGCCCAAGTACTTGCCTTTTTCTCAACGCTGGTTTCTTTTGCTCTCTTTCTCGCAAACTCCCTCGCATACGCGCAGAATGCCGCTCCGGGGCCGAACTCCGATCCGACCTACCAGGCTTTGCGCAACTTGACCTTGAGCGGCGAAGCAGTGAGTGTCAGCAATCTTGACCTGAAGCGCGATGCGGGGACGTTCCATCTGCGTTCCGGCACTGTCTGCTTCGTCGCGCCGGTGGCGGGCAAGGTGACGGGAGCCGTGTTTGTCGGCGATGGGAATTTTATTCTCGATCCGCCGGCATCGGAGAGAGGCATGCTGAAGCTCCTGACCAAGGAAAACGAGTTCAGCGAAACCTTCAGCCAGATGACCCTGCGCTTCACCGACTCCACTTACGACGAGATCAAGAAAGGCGGCCGCGCGGGCGCATCCGGCTGCGATGCCGGGCCGCTGAAAGACAGCCAGCACACGACCCGGCACAAGCTGAAGAGAAATCTTGAAGCGCGCATTCTCGAAGACGTGTTGAGTCCGGAGCCTGGAGGCCTGTTCGTCGCCTTCATTCACGGCAAGCGCTACAACGGGGAGGAACTTTACAAGATCGATCCGCACGTGGGGCGCGATCAGGTTCAGTTCATGACCTACGACGAGAACAAGTTTGGAGAGTGGGCTTCGTTTCCGATGGCAGACGAACGCCAGAAACTCGGACACCCGATCCGCATTGATCATCAGCGGCTGGATACGACGCTGGAGAAGAACGCCAGTTTGACTGGCAAGGCCGAAACTCAGTTCACGGCTCGACTCGATGGTATGAGAGTTGTGCCTTTGAAGCTGTTTCGAACGCTGCGGGTGCGGAAAGTGACTGCGGAAGATGGCCAGCCGCTGAGCTTCATACAGGAAGACAAGAACGAGGATGCGGATTTTTCTGTGATCCTGCCGAAGGCGCTGGCGGCGCGCGAGATGTACACGATCACTTCGGAATACGAAGGCAAAGAGGCGGTCACCAACGAAGGCGGCGGCAACTATTTTCCGGTGGCCCGCGACGATTGGTATCCCAACAATCCGGGAAGCAGTTTCGGGGAGTTCGTCACCTACGACATGACGTTCCGCATTCCGAAAGGAATGCAGATAGCCGCTACTGCCGTCCGCGTGAGTGAAAGCAACGACGGTGGAGAGAATGTAACGGTCTGGAAGAGTGAAGCGCCGCAGACGGTGGCCGGCTTCAGCTTCGGTAAATTCAAAGTGGAGCAGGCAAAGCTGGAAAAGCCGGAGTATTTTATTCAATCGTTTGCCAATGAGGAATCGCCCGATTGGGTGCAGGCGTTGAAGTCTCGCGCGCAGGGCGACGTTCCATCGTCCAATTTAGGAATGCTGAGAGCGAGAGAGGGAACTCCCGAGGTCGCGTTGGGCTCGATGAATACAACCGGGCTCAACAAGAAATCTCTGGCCGAGGGCCAGTTGGCGGTGCAGCTGTATACGGATTATTTCGGTCCGTCACTCTTCAAGTACCTGCAAATCACGCAGCAGACGGCGTGCAACTTCGGACAATCGTGGCCGGAGCTGGTGTGGATTCCAATTTGTTATTACTTCGACGATACAGTTCGCCATCAGCTGAGGATGGACTGGGGCGACCGGGGATACTGGAAGGTTGTGACCCCGCACGAAGTGGCTCATCAGTGGTGGGGCCATACGGTTGGATTCAGTTCGGGCCGCGACCAGTGGATGAGCGAAGGATTTGCAGACATGTCCGCGTCGCTCTACCTGAACATGATTGAAAAAGACCCGAAGAAATTCATTACATTCTGGAACGATGAACGTGAATTGCTGCTGGAGCGAAACGCGGAGGGTTTTCGGGCGATTGATGCTGGACCGCTCACCATGGGCTACCGAACCAGTAACTCGCGGACGGGATTCGACAGCACTCGACGGTTGATTTATCCCAAGGGCGCTTATGTTCTGCACATGATTCGCATGATGACGTGGGACAACCGTACCCATGACCAACACTTCAAGGAGACGATGCAGGACTTCGTCAAAACATACGCCGGCAAAGCGGCCACGACGGAGGATTTCAAGGCGATGATGGAAAAACACATGACTCCGGAGATGGATATGGAAGGAAATCACAAGCTGGACTGGTTCTTCAATGAATACGTCTATGGCACGCAGTTGCCGTCCTACAAGTTGGACTCATCGTTTGACACCGGCGCGGATGGAGACGTGGTCCTCAATCTGAAGGTGACACAATCCAACGTGGATGAGAAGTTTCGGATGCTGGTTCCCGTCTACGTTGAGTTGGCGGACGGGAATATGTTTTTCCTGGGGCGGGCGAGGATGGCAGGGAATAACTCGATCGCGCAGAAGATTCCACTTAAAGGCCTGAAGACGAAGCCACGCCGCGCTGTTCTGAGTTATTACGACGACGTGCTGGCCTCACCAAACTAATAGGACGAATGGGCGGCGAAAAAGGGGAGCGCGCTTGTGCTCCCCTTATTATTTTGTCATTCGTGTTCTCCCTACTTGCTCGACCCTGCCTCCATAAGGCCGGTTGTTCGAGACTGTACACCCATGCCAGATGATGCTTGCGCCCTCTGAAAACGCGACGATCATCTCTTTCGGCCTGCACCTGAAAAACTCAATGGAGAGCGCCGTTCCATGTTATAGAGTAGGCTAGCTGGCCGAGAAAGAGATGACAGTAGGAACTAGTGTCGAGCGCGTGATCGAGCGCGATTTTCGTTTTCCGTGTCCCTGCGGCGCAACCATAAAACTGCATCGCAAAACGGCGACCTGTACTGCTTGTGGCAAGACCATCGAAGTTCGCAGGGTGAGGAAGCACCAGCATCGCTGGAACCTCGTCCCTCCACGACGGGGAACTCAAAGCGTGCGGGTTGCAGATCTCGCCACGCTGGCGATCTTTACTGCCCTTTGCGCCTTGTTGCTGGCCTGGCTGTACGATTTACTGGTTTCCTAGATGAAGTTGCTGGTGCCGCTGATTCAACCAAACCCTCCTCTCGAAGCCCTCTCGACGGATCCCGAAACGGGTTGGGGCAACCCCATGCCCGGAGGGTTGGAAATCTACTCGGCTTCCGGCGGCCACCGGGACATGTTCAAAGAGCAACACGTAAAAGCTCTAGCCGACAACCTGGCCGCGGATGGTTTCTGTTATCAGGCGATTACACGTTTTGA
>PLEA01000410.1 GCA_003136335.1 Acidobacteriaceae bacterium
AGCGGATACCGCGAACGCCTGTTGAAGTTTGTGGAAGCGCAGAGCGTCGAGATTAGTTTCTCCGAGAGAATTGCTCCCGCGAAGGGTCTCTCGCATGGCGGGAAGATCACTCTGCTATCCGGGATGCTGCCCGCCGAGGAGTTTTCCACGCTTGTGCATGAGATCGCTCACGAGATGTTGCACCGTGGCGACCGCCGCACCCTGACCACCAAACAAGTCCGCGAGACCGAGGCCGAAGCCGTGGCCTTTGTCATCTGCCAATCTGTCGGGCTTCAGAACGGAACTTCATCCCAGGACTACATCCAGCTTTGGCACGGAGACGCTAGTCTCCTGCGCGAGAGCTTGGAAGCCGTCCAGCAAACCGCTGCCGTGATCCTCGGGGGCATTGCCCAATGGGCATCGCCCCATAAGCGCTAACTTAAGAATTACTGCCGGTTTGCCCGTCATCCACCCAAGTCACGGTTTGACTGCATAATCCGTTGTATAAGAGGTCGCAGTTCAATGCGGTGGGCATTCCTGTTTCTCGCCGTTTTTCTCCCCTTGCACTTCTACACGAGCTGGTGTACCTTCTTGTAGAAGCGATAGGGGAGCCTCATGCCATCTCGATCCATTGATCTTCCGCAGGGCACGCTGGACCTGCTCATCCTCCGCACCCTGTCGCTTCAGCCGCTCCACGGCTGGGCCGTTTCTGAACGTATCCAGCAGATCTCCAGCGACGTCTTGCGTGTGCAGCAGGGCTCGCTCTATCCCGCGCTGCACCGCCTGGAGCGCCGCGGCTGGATCAAAGCCCGCTGGGGTACATCAGAGAACAATCGCAGAGCAAAGTTCTACGAAATCACCAAAGCCGGACGGCGCGAACTCGAGATCGAACAGGACGCTTGGCAGAAGCTGACGGCAGCCGTGAGACAGATCCTCGAAACTGCCTAGGAGGTCCCGTGTTGCTACACGACTTACTCTTCCGACTTCGTACTTTGATGCGGCACACTGCCACAGAGAACGAACTCGATGACGAGCTGCGTTTTCACCTCGAGCGACAGACCGACAAATATGTGAGGTCGGGAATGAGCGAAGTCGAAGCCGTGCGTCGCGCCCGGCTGGAGTTTGGCGGACTCGATCAGGTCAAGGATAAGTGCCGCGAGGTTCGCGGTGTCAGCTTTGTTGAGACGCTGGTGCAAGACTTGCATTACGCCGCTCGCACCCTTCTTCACTCACCCGCGTTTACCGCCTGCGCTGTGCTGACGCTGGCACTCGGGATCGGCGCCAACACGGCGATCTTCACCGTGGTCAATCGGGTTTTGCTGAATCCGCTCCCATATCCCAACCCGCAGCAGTTGCTGGCTGCACGGCACAACGATTCGCTGCCGAATCTTGAAGACATTCGGCGCCAGACCAACTCGTTTGTCAGCAGCGGTGGAATCAATATCGAGCCTATGGACTTCACTGGCACTGGTGAGCCGGTGCGCGTGCACGGCGCCTATGTTGATGCGGGCTTGTTGGCGACACTCGGCGTGCAGCCGATGTTGGGCCGTTGGATCTCCGCCGAGGAAGACGTGAAAGGCGGCCCACGGAATGTCGTGCTGAGTTATCCGTTCTGGCGGGACTTCCTGGGCCGCGACCCTCATGTGCTGGGCAAGGCGATCCGGTTGAGCGACAACAGTTACACGGTGATCGGCGTGATGCCCAAGGATTTCACTCTACCGAAGGAGCTTGCAGATGTCTTCGTTTCGTTATGGGTGGCATATCCCGATGCAGCTGCCGAGCGCGACGTGCATTTCATGCACACCTACTGGCGGCTGAAGGCGGGCGTGCCGCTTGCGCAGGCGCAAGCAGAGATCGCACAGGCGGACCACCGGCTTGCCGAGGAGTTTCCCGACACTGAGAGAGAGCGCGGCACCGTACTGATGCCACTGCATGAGTGGCTGGTGGGGCATGTGCGCCCGGCGCTGCTGATTCTGTTCGGAGCAGTTGGGCTCGTGCTGCTGATTGCCTGTGCGAATTTCGCGATGCTGTTGATGGCCCGAGCGGTGACACGCCAGCGCGAGCTGGTGATTCGCGCCTCGCTGGGCGCACCGAATGGCCGCCTTATTCGTCAAAAGCTCACAGAGAGCACCCTGTTGGCTCTGGTCGGCGGAGCAGCAGGACTGATGGCTGCGAAGGCAGGCATAACGTTGTTGATGGCATTAAAACCGGCGGAACTGCGTCTCTTCGGCGCAGTTCACATGGACGCGCGCGTCTTCATGTTCGTATTCGCCATCTCGCTTCTGACGGGGCTGCTGTTCGGACTTCTGCCGGCATGGTCCGCGTCTCGTCGCGGCGATATCGCGGAAGCGTTGCGGGAGAACGCACGTACCACCGCCACGGGTGTTTCGCGCAGTCCCTTGCGCAGCTTGTTGGTGACTGCGGAACTCGCCCTGGCGCTGATTCTGCTGGCGGGGGCGGGATTGCTGATCAAAGGCTTTCTGCGCCTGCGATCCGTCAATCCGGGATTCAATCCGGCGAACGTCATCACCATGTACCTCCAACTGCCGGGAACCCGCTATCCGAAGATTCCCTTGCAGACGAATTTCCGCCGGGAGCTGCTCGCGCGCATTAATGCCTTTCCCGGGGTGGAGGCGGCGATGATCACCGATCTTCCCTTGGCCGGAAATTATGTAGGCCATCGCGTCGTGGTTGACGGACAGCCTGCGCCTGCGGTGGGAGCCGAACCAGACGTGCAAACGCTATCGGTCATGGGTGATTACTTCGGCGTTATGCAGATTCCTGTTCGCGCCGGACGCGACTTCAGCGCGATGGATCGCGAAGGCCAACCGCGAGTGGCGATTGTCAACGAGGCATTCGTGCGGCAACTTCTTCCCGGCCAGAACCCAATTGGAACCCGTATTGACTGGGCCCGAACTGACGAACCCCACGAGTGGATGACGATCATTGGGGTTGCGGGCGACGTGAAGCATTCCGGGCTGAACCAGGCAGTAGATCCCGCCGTCTACGCTCCATTCAGCCAGAATGACGAGAGGTGGCGGAGATTTATGACGCTGGTGATCCGGACGCGAGTTCCGGTAGCAGGCCTGGTCGAGGACGTGAAAAAGCAGGTCTGGAGCTTGGACAGCCAGATTCCTGTTAGCAGCATTCAATCGATGGACGATCTGTTGGCGGTCTCGGTAGCAGAGCAGCGTTTCAACATGTTGTTGCTCGGGAGCTTTGCCGCGCTGGCGCTGGTGCTGGCCGGAGTGGGTATCTACGGAATGGTTGCGTATCGCGTCAATCAGCGCACACACGAGATCGGAGTCTACATGGCTTTGGGAGCGCAACATCGCGATGTCCTGCGGCTGGTAATGAAGGATGGAATGAAGCTCGGACTGGTGGGCATCGCGCTCGGGCTTGGCGGCGCGATCGCGCTTACACGGGTGATGGTCAGCCTGCTCTTCGAAGTGAAGCCTACCGATCCCGTAACACTGATTGGTGTGGCGTTGTTGCTTGCGGCAGTCGCGATGCTAGCGTCTTACATCCCGGCACGGCGGGCTCTGAGCATCCATCCTATGACCGCCTTGCGTCGCGAATAACCACCCTCGCACTTGACAACTTCAGGTGATCTGTAGATTCAGTTGGTGAGCTGTCGGCTAACCGGAAGTTACCGCCGGACAGCCCAGAAGGATCAACGCCCTACCTGCTTAAGTTAGCGCTTATGTGGGCAATGCCCCATAAGCGCTAACTTAAGGCGGAATTCCCTTTCGCCCAACTCTGAAAACGTGGTTACCCCGCTACCCGAGTCCGACGCGGCGGACTAGATCCGCAAAACGAGGGTCGTCGCGAACCGGATCAAACATTGGGTGGACCTTGAGGAATTGCAAAAGATTTGACTGCTCCTCGTAAGCCTGCTCGAGGTCTGAAGTTTGGCCCCGATGGCGCGAGTGCAACCTTAAGCCGCAAGGCAGAGGTTGAGGCGCAGAGTGGGATTTTGATTTTCCGCCGAGTGCAGGGTGCCCACGTCTCCGTTCCGCTGCGAGACGTGGGCATCTCGCTTGTATGGGGAGACTCCCTTAAGTTGGATCGGCGCGAATGCCCGGGCCAGCCCCCAACCTTATCTTCAATATGCGGGCGCCAAGCCCAGTTTGGTTACCAGCGCGCGATAGCGGCGGTCGGGATGGACGAAGTCAAAGATCGGTTCATTCTGGATCAGCATGAGCCAAGGGTCACGCTCATGGTAAGCAAGATCGAGGAACTTCAATGCCGCGTTCTTATCGCCGAGGTACGCGTATTGTCTGGCATGGAAGTAAGATGAAATATACTCTCTGCGGACGCGGGTTTTATCACTCTCGACTCTCCACTGTGCGACGGCTTTTTGCCCGCCTCGCTGGAACGCCCGATGAACGGCGTCGGCCTTCTCCGGATCGCCCATCAGTTCGAGACCCTTTTCTAACGCTTCCGCAGATTCCCTCCCCATGCCTTTCAGCCAGTAAGCTTCAGCAAGATAAAGATTTGTATCGACGTCCTCGGGGTAAGCCTGGTCCCGCATTCGTAGGTCGTTAATCGCAGCATCTATCTGGCGCGTTTGTATGTAGGCGTACCCTAAGCCCCAAGGGGTCCTGAAAGGATCCAGTTCAATAGCTCGCTTTGCCTCCTGAAGAGACTGTTCTGGCCGATTCATAGCGGCCAGAACATAGGAGCGAAGATGGTGGGCCTCGGAATAGTTGGGGTCCAGTTCTGTCGCCCGTCTTGATTCCGCATCGGCGTGCGGCAGATCCCACGCGAGAAAGAAATACCAAGCCGCGAATGAGCAGTGAGCCTCGGACAAGGAATCATCGAGTGCCACGGCCTTGCGGGCGGCGGTTTCGAACTCGGCCGCGACTTCCTGCACGGGACGTTCGCTAGCGATCGCGAACTTCCCGTAAGAATCGGCGATACCGCTCCAGGCAGCGGCGTAATCGGGTTGAAGCTGAATAGCTTTCCGGAAGTAAACAAGGCTGTGCGTGTTGTCACCGTCAAACCAGAAGTCACGGCCGCGGAGGTAAGCATCGTGAGCTTCGGGATTAATGTAGCGTTGG
>PLEA01000642.1 GCA_003136335.1 Acidobacteriaceae bacterium
GGGCTGGCCTTCGGCAGCTTTCTGAATGTGTGTATCTATCGGCTGCCGCGGGGATTGTCAGTGGTGACGCCGCGTTCGGCGTGCCCCGAGTGCAAGCAGCCAATCGCGTTCTACGACAATCTTCCGGTGCTGAGCTGGCTGATCCTGGGCGGGCGTTGCCGCGATTGTAGGACAAAGATCTCGCCTCGCTATTTGATCATCGAGTTGATGACAGGCCTGCTGTTTCTTGCCTGTTACTGGTATTTCGGGCTGACGCTTTCTACCCTGAAATATTGCGCCTTCGCATTTTTGCTGCTGGGACTGATTTTCACCGACGCCGAAACCAAGCTGCTGCCGGATAAGATGACGTTGCCCGGACTCGCTTTGGGACTCGTCTTCAGTCTGCTCGTTCCGGTGAATGATCTTGCATCGCAATTCCTACCCGGAGTGGTGAGCCTGCCTTTCAGCGGCGATGTTTCGGCGCGGCTTCTGTCTCTGTTCGATTCCCTGCTGGGCGCGGCCGTAGGCGCCTCCTTCATTTACGGCGCGGGAGCAATTTACCTGCGCTGGCGGGGCACGGAAGGCATGGGCTTTGGCGATGTCAAACTGATGGCGATGGTGGGTGCATTCCTTGGTACGAAGTTGACCATCTTTACGATTTTTACCGCGTCGCTGGCGGGGTCGGTTTGCGGGTTGATTGCAGTATTCGTGGTCTGGGTAAAGCGCACGCACCGCTTCATGAAAAGCCTGTCGAATGCGCAAGCGGCAAGGCGTCGCGGATGGCAGTCGGCGCAAGTGATCTTCCGCCATTATCAGATGCCGTTTGGCGTCTTTCTCGGAAGCATGGCTATGATCGCGTTCTTCTTCGGCAACCGATTCCTGCACTGGTACGAGGGACTATGGTGAAGATACTGGCCAACCCGGTGCTGCTACGAGCGGCGATGGTGCTGGTCTGCGCGGCGTGTGCCTTTTTGGTGGGATTGCTCTTCATCCGCCTGCTGCGGAAAAACATTGCCGAAGAGGGCGACTTTTCCGCGCACGCCTCGCCATCGCTGGAGACTCTGCCGCTGCACTTGTACAACACGGTGATTCAGCAACTCAAGCAGCAGAAGCACGAACTGCAGGTGCAATCGCAAGCCGAGCAGCATCGCGCCCGCACCAGCGAAAACTTCAGCCAGGCTGTGCTTTCCAATCTATCTTGCGGCGTGCTGGTCTTCGGAACGAATGGACTGGTAAAGACTTCCAATCCGGCCGCGAAGGCGATCCTGGGTTTCGCTTCCGCCACAGGAATGGGAGCAGAAGATATTTTTCGCGGCGCCGTGGTCCGTTCTGCAAAATCGGCAGAGTCGGTCATCGTCGCGGATAAAAGCAGCGACGAACCTGTTTTCTTGGCGGATGAGATCGGCACCGTACTACGCGAAGGCAGCCAGCGGCGAGGAGTTGAAGCCGAATATGAGACGCCAGCGGGCCAGAAGCGCTTCATCGCCGTCACGGTTTCGGTAGTGCCGGCAGCGGATGGCGACCTGCTCGGCGTCGCCTGCTTGATTAACGACTGCACCGAAATCGAAGAAATTCGCCGCCAGCAGGAATTGCAGGGTGAGATCTCAGGCGAGATGGCGCTGCAGCTGCGCACCTCACTGACCACGATTTCCGGTTATGCCCAGCAGCTTGCCAACAGCCGCGATCCGGAACTGGCCAAGCAACTAGCGACCGATATTGCGCATGAAGCGGCCGAACTGGACCGTAACCTTGGAGGCTTCTTGATAAAAAAGCGTTCCGCGCGGGAAGCGGCTGTGGGCAGTTCAGGAAATTGACTGGGACCAAATTGACTCGGATGAAGAGTACGGTTTGGGCTGGGGCACCGGGGTTGATGGCTCAGCGATACAGCGTTTAAGAGTAAGGGAAAAAGGGGAGTTATGAAACCTATCGCATGCAGTGGAGTTGGACTCGTGCTGGTTCTCGTCCTGGCCGGTGTTCCGGCCGGCGCCCAGAATCAGACTTCTTCGAGCTCGCAAAACTCGTCCTCCGGATCGTCGCTGGGCGACTATGCCCGGCAAATCCGTAAGGATCCTGGGTCCAAGAGCACGCCGAAAGTTTTCGATAACGACAATCTGCCGAAGAACGACAAACTCTCGGTTGTAGGCCAGACGCAGGCGGCCACCGGCGACAATGCCGCCGAGACCAAGGCGGCGCCGTCGGAGAGCGCCGCTCCCGCTGCAGGCGGAGCTAAAGCTGCGACCGATGCCAAGGCGGGCACGGAAGAGAAAGCTCCGCTGACGAGCGCCGCCAAGGCTCCCGCAGACGAAGAGGCGACCGCTGCAGCCAAGCAATGGAGCGACAAGATTGCGGCGCAGAAGGACCAGATTGATTTACTGGCGCGCGAACTCGACGTGCTGCAGCGCGAATACCAGATTCGCGCCGCCGCCATGTACGCCGATGCGGGCAACCGCATGCGTAACGAGGCAAGCTGGGATAAGCAGGACGCCCAATACAAGCAGCAAATCGCCGACAAGCAGAAAGCTTTGGACGACGCCAAGCAGAAGCTCGATGACCTGCAGGAAGAGGCGCGCAAAGCGGGCGCACCGGCGTCAGTGAGCGAGCCGTAAGAGCGGACAACTGCAAGATCGCGAGCGCCGGGGTTAGCTCCGGCGCTCGATTTGTTTCAGAAGCCGCGGGCGGGACGCCCCGGGATAGCCGACGGAGCCTGCCCCGAGCGAAGTAGAAGGGACCCCGGCGCTACTCTTCGATCGCCAACTCTCGCAGTCGCTTAATCTGCTTTACGTGATGCAGGCCATGCACAAGATGAAACTTTCTCCATTGGGCTGCAGTGAGCGGCCCGAGAATCGGGTGGTCCAGCAGTTTGCGGCGCGACCCAAACCTTTCTTCGCAGCGCGCGATGCTCTCATCCATCTCGGCGATTTTCGGCCCAATCTCAGCCCGCACCTTCCCCGGCGGCAATCCGCGCGGACGCGCTACTGGAGGGGCGTCTCGGCCTGAAGGCAGGTATCCGAATGCCACCACGATCAGGGTCCGCCTTCGCTGCGCCCAGCTTTGGGTTGTAGCCATGGGCTTGCCTGCTTCTGCGACCCGCTCAAATCCCTTCACCGTTCCTGTGTAGGTTAAATACAGATGCTCCAGGACCTCGCCGGCACACCACTTCCCAGGCGGATGCTGGCTTAACTGCTCGGGTGACAGTCCCTCGACTGCCGCAGCGATTTCCTTCTGCAGCCTTTGGAGATGAGGGTCCATGAGCGTTACTTACCTTTTCGGCCCTTTCGGTTAGAATGTTGCGCGACAACAAAACCCATCCACGGTATCACAGGAAGGATGCCCATGAAGACGGCCAGCCTCGCTCACAAGGAGCCCACCGCTAGCTCGGCGGAAATGTCTGGAACGGAAACAAAACGCGTTTGGCGCGGGATCTTGTACCAGTATTCGTGTGCCGCTCTGGTAGTCACTCTGCTGGCGCTATTCAGTGCGTGCTCGTCGGAATCCGGCAAACCAGCGGAGACGGAGAAGCCCGAATCGAAAGGTCCCGAACTCATTACCGGGCGTTCTGCTTTTCAGAAAGTCTATATCGCGGCGCGCGGGTGGAAGCCAGATGCAAAGCCTTACCGACTGGAGTCCACGGCGACGAGCGACGGCAACGGTCATGACGGCAAGTGGGCGGTTTGGCGTGGCAGTTTCGCTTCGGCAACCCAACGATCGGTAAAATCTTATACGTGGTCTGGCAGTGCGGCCGACGGCGCGCCAGCGCGCGGCGTGAACCCCGGAATCGAAGATAGTTACAGTCCCTCGAACTCGTCCACTCAGGTGTTTGACATTGCTTTTCTCAAAATTGATTCGGATCAGGCTTTCGAAACGGCGCAGAAACACGGCGGCGAGAAAGTTCTGGAGAAAGCGCCCGACACGCCGATCATCTATGTGTGCGACTGGAACCACAATACGAACGAGTTGATCTGGCATGTCATCTATGGCTCCAGCCGTGAAGGAGCCAAGCTAGCGGTCTCGGTCAATGCTTCCACCGGCGAATTCATCCGAGTGGAGAAGTAGGCAGGTTCACGATCTTTGCCGCCCCCAGTTGAGAACACTACAGGCGGGAACATCAATTTGTTTTCTACCTCCTGGTGCCATGTACAACTCCTCGATTCCTTTGGGGATAAAACGCAAAGCGGGTCCCGTGAACCGTATGGGGAGGACTGCCACTTTCGCGGTTCCAGCGGGACCCACCCTGCGAGGTCATCAGTTCTTTATTGAGTATAAGGTATACGGTGTTAGTTATATGCCGTGCAAGTAATCGACTTCGTAACTAACTTCGATCACCGGAGGCGCGAAGTGCCACGGCATCCCAATCCTGATCTGGAACAGCGTATCCTCGGTGCGGCCTCGCGGCTGTGGGCGCGCGGCGGCGAAAAGGCGCTCACTATGCGCGCCGTGGCCAAAGCGGCCGGCACCACTACACCCACGGTATACGAGCGCTATCGCGACCGCGATAACCTTCTCCGTGCCCTGCGCCTCGAGACCCGGCGCGAGCTGTTTGCCGCTCTCAGCCGGACGCGTACGCTTCGCCAGGCGTTCGAGCGTCACCTCGACTTTGCCCTTGAACACAGCCACGCCTACGAGGTGCTTTTCGATGGCGTGGGCAAGCCGCCTTCTCTGCATGAGCCCTGGCCCTCCTTCAATCTCATGCGCGAGCGCGTGGCCAAGCGTCTAGGAGGAAATCCGCGGAAACACACGCGTCTCATGCTGGCGGTGTGGTCGCTGATGCATGGTACAGCCATGCTCATCATCCGCGGCAGGTTCGAGGGCGCGCTGCGCACCCAAACCATTCATGCATGCCTGGATGCTTTCGACGGGATACTGGACGCGGCGGCGCGATCGAAGGGGCGCGATCATTCGGGGCCATGCTGGCCCTCCAATCTGATCCTAGCCGAGGGCAAGCAGAGCAGCGTGGGAAATGGCGAGGCGGGCGAGAAGAAAAAATCCAATGCCAGGAAACCACACAGGTGAACGATTCCAAGCCTGCGAGTTAGCGCGGGCACAGACCGTAGAGACGTAGCTGGCTACGTCTCCCGCATTTCAGCGGACGGCCTTTGCGCTGGCGGCCGGACTCTTCAACCGGTCGATTGCCTTGTGGGCTTCTTCCGCCTGCGGGCCGTGGGGCAGGATCTTCAAGTAGCTTTCATATTCCTTGCGCGCTTCTTCGGGTTGATCCATTTTTTCCAAGCATACAGCCAGGCGGAAAGTAGCAACCGCGTCGTTGTCTTTGTAGAATAGTGCCTCGCGGTAGCGGTCCTGCGCGGCGCGATAGTTCTTGCGTTTGAAGTAGAAGTCTCCCACCTCGATATCTTTTGCTGCCTTGTGTGGATTCCAGGGGTGGAACTCGCTCACGTCCCCGTGTCCGGCCGCCCCTCCCTCGTCCATCAAGACCTCCGAACTCTGCGGATGAGCCTTGGCATCGTCCGGTGGAGGACTTAGATCGATCAGAGTGTCCTTGCTCGAACTCTCTCCAGATCCATCCAGGGAATCGGCATTGATGCTATCGGACCGCGGGGGCGCCAGATTGGGGGTTCGCGCTGTGGCCGGTTTCGAGGATGTGGAATCAGGCGCCTGCGAATTCGAAGGCGCAGAACTCGAGGGACTGGAGTTCTGCGCCCATACCGCCAAGCTGCATGCGAACGCTAAGATCAAAAGAAACCTGCGCATAAGGTTATTTTATAGCCCTTCGTGGGTCGCGCGGAATGCCTGCAAGCATTTATGCACCGTCTCAAACTCGGAGAACTGGCTTCCCTCATGTTCGACCAGGTAATACTCCACTCCGCCGACGCTCTCTGCCGCCTGGAAGATGCCCTTCCAGTCCGCCACGCCTTCCCCGAATAAGACCTTGTAGCCCTTACCGGCGTCGGGCGACCAGTCTTTACAATGGATGGACCGAATGCGCCCCGGGTTGGCTCGGATCCAGGCCACCGGGTCGGAACCCGCCTCCACGCAAGTTCCCACATCCAACTGCAACATCACCGTAGACTTCGTGTTCTTGGCCAGCATGTCGATGGGACGCTGCCCAACCGCGCCGGTGAATTCGGCTTGGTGGTTGTGATATCCAGGCTTAAGACCGGAAGGCTCCAGAGTCTCGGCGGCTGAGTTCAGTGTGTCGGCAACCGCTTTCCAGCCCTCAGGACCGGTTTTCGGATCGGACCAAGCCAGGACTGCATACTTACAGCCCAGAATCAGGTTCAAGTCGCGGGCGCGATTGATGTTCTTCGGCAGGAAATAATCTGCGTCGTTGTGCGTCGAGTGGCAGCGAACGCCCAAGCAACTTGCGCATCTGCTTGGCTTGCGTATCGGTCCACTCGAAGTACGGGGCGTAGAACTCAACTGCCTGATACCCCATCTGCGCGACGGTGCGCACGGTCCCCTCGGGATCCAGTTTTAATGCGTCGCGGACGGAGTAGAGTTCCAGTCCGACAGGAATCGAGCGGCCGGCCGCCGCGCTCTTGAAGGCCCACGGCAACATCGCAGACAACGCAAGAAAAGACCGCCGGGAACGAGAGGATGTGGAAGGCATGAATGCAATCCTACTTCGCCAAAAGCCAAAGGCCAAGAGCCAGCAAAAAAACAGGCCGCTCAGGGGGAGAATTTGAGCGGCCTGGTTGGCGAAGTCCTCCGGGGAGGAGGGGAAACTTTTTCGTTACATCGATGACGGATTATTCTGCCCCGTGGTCGGGGCGGCGGCCGGCTGGTTACTGTCGCCGACGGTATTCGTCATCAAACGCACATCGACGCGGCGGTTATCGGCGCGGCCATTGGAGGTCTTATTCGACTCCACCGGCTTATCCTTGCCGAGCCCAATCACGTAAATCTTGTGCGCGGGAACGTTGTACTTCGTGGCCAGGTATTGGATCACGGAGTTGGCGCGGCGCTGGCTCAGATCGTAGTTGTAGTCAGCCGAACCCACCGAATCCGTTCCGCCTTCGAGCGCGATAATGTAGCCCTTGGTCGAAGAAATGCTGGCCGCGAGCTGATCGAGCCCTTCCTGAGCTTTCGGCGTCAGATTGTCTTTGTTGAAACCGAATTTCACCGAGGTCTCGGCGACAGCGTGATAGTTGTCGAGGTTGGCGACCGTGTTGGTCAGCACGCCCACGCGACCGTTAGCGGCATCCGCCATCTGCTGGGCGGAGGCTGCGGTTTGTCCGGCGGTCTGCGCCTTCTGCTCCACTTCGGCGGTCTTTGTGTTCACGGCCTGAATGCCCGATTGAGCGCGCGCGTCGACGTCCTTGATATCCTTCGAATTCTTGGCGGCCAGATCGTCGAGTTCGTTGGTTTTGTTGATTAGCGGCGTGGTCTGCTGTTTGACATAGTTCTTGCTGGCGCAGCCCACGGTGGCTATCATGCTGGCTGCTAGACAAATCACTAACGAAGTGCGGTTCATAGGGTGAAACTCCTTAGTTCGATCTTGTTAGCGCGCCTGGGTTATCCCGCGCGCAAATTAGCAAATTTGATGCCCTGGGTATGACTGCTTGTTGCTTACAACTCTCGAACATACTTCTGCACGACAGATGCCAGTTTTCCTTACCCTCGGCATTCGCAGTAAGTATATACGTTTTCAACGGTTTGCGGAAGGAGACGATGCGGTCGGACCGTCACACCAAAGGCTCGGGAACGCAAACCACACACACGGGAGTGGAAATTTTATATGGTTCGGCTCAGATTTGGGGGGTTGTCCGGGTGGGTCCGATTAACCTAGACCGGGAGGGCAGAGCATGGGGATCGCTTCCCGCTTGTTGCGGCGATAGACTCGGAAATCGTTCTCGTCAACCGTGATTACGGTGTGCCGAGGATACAGCTCGCTCATCCGAATCAAACAAAGATCGGCGAGATCGGGTCTACGGTCCTCGTAGCGTTGCGCTAGTTCCGCTATGTGCTCGATATTCCGATTGCAGTCGAATGCGATCCGCAGCATTTGGTCTCGCAACAACGAAATCACATAGAAACTTGACTCCAAATGAAACGCCGATTCGGCGAGCACAGCCTCGCAAGTCAGCAGCGGCTCGTTGATTCCTTTGGCGACGTCGAGGGCCCACCTGTGGTGCTGGTCGTTCAGCCGGGCAAAAGCGACGATGAAGCCAGTGTCTGCAATACCCTTCATGACCGCGAGAACCCCTTGCGGGAAGAAACATCAGCAGGTCCACCACTAATCGCTCCCGCGTGACGTAGGAATCGCTGCGTTCCTCCTTGCGACCGGGCGGCCTCGAGCTGCTGGCGAACTAGCCGCCCAACCGGGATCCCCGTCTTGCGCGAAGTCTCCTTTAGCCATGCCAGAAGTTCATCCGTAAGACGGAATGTGAGTGTCTGACTCATATGCCAATATTGTAACACATCTTAGGGCGAACTCACGCAGCGCAATTTGGCTCGTCGAAAACTAAGAAATCAGCAGATCCCGTCACTTCCAGATGTCCGTAATGGGCAAGGCATTGCGATCGTTCGCGGTCAAGGGCTCCAGACCGAAATTGTCTTCAATCGTGCGCAGGACGCCGTAATGGTTGCAGAACTTGGCGAGTACTTTGGGATCCTGCTGGTTCGCTGGTTTCACCATGTCACCCAGAAACAACGTATAGATACGATTGTCGCCATTTCCGCCCGATTCGTCGAATGTGACAACCACCAGCGTTCCCTGACGCAGCTTCGCGGGGAAGGTGTTGTCGAGAAACTTCTTCACCCACGCGCCTGCGAACTGCGCGCTGGTATCGTGCCCGTCATGGTTCATGTTGGGAGAGTAAAACGAATAAGCGACCAAACCTTTTTTCGCGTCCTGCACAAAGAAATTGTCGGATTTGCTGGAGTCCACCCGAATCACCCGATCGCACCACTTCTGCTGCACTTCGCGAAAACTGAGGAAGGGCACGTGTTTCCGTGCGTAATTGCCACTATTGTTGGCAACGTGCTGCGACGAAAAGTTCCACGGGCAAGTCTCGTTGGGCAGTTCCTCGGCGTATTGTTTGAAGTCGAGTCCGGCGGCGATCAGACGATCGGCGATGGAGCTGTGAGCGGCATCGTCAGGAAGGTTCACTTGGTTGTCACCCAGAAGACGGCCACGCCGGTGAATGTCGAAGTCCGTCCCCGCGACCATCGCCAGGTAGTTTGGATACGAGGGATGAAACAGAGCGTGGAAATTAGTGAAGGCGGCGCCCTGGGCCGCCAAGTCGGCAAGATTCTTGTCCTTGCTTGCGACCTCGAAGTCCACGTTTTCGAGAACGATGATCAGCACGCGGTCGAAATGGCGGGCGCTGGCCCGCGCCGCAGCCCGCGCCGCTTCGTCCTGCTTCCCCTGTGGAGATTTCGTAACCTGGGGTAGATTTGACTGACCCGACGGCACCTGGGTAATGCTCTGCGCCGAAGCTGGGCTCAAACCGGCATTTACGAGGGTACTCAGAAAGAAAACGACCCGCCATAGATTTCGCGGGAAGAACATCCGGACCACGCAAGAGAGACTCATCAGCCTTTTTGTAACACAATGCACGTATTTCCCATCCAATAGAATAGATCCCCTCCCATGGACTTGCAGGCCAAAATCCGCACCATTCCTATGGAGCCCGGCGTCTATCTCTACAAGAACGCCGAGGGCGACGTTATTTATGTAGGCAAGGCAAAGAATCTGCGCAGCCGCGTGGCCAGCTACTTCCACGAAGGCCGTTGGGAAGACGCCAAGACGGGAACACTGGTGCGAGAGGCTGTCGACGTTGACTACATCGTCGTCGCGAACAACAAAGAAGCGCTGGCTCTCGAAAACAATCTGATCAAGCAGCGCAAGCCACGATTCAACATCCTGCTGCGCGACGACAAGAGTTACCCTTACGTAAAGCTCACGCTGGGCGAGCGCTGGCCGCGCGTCTACGTCACCCGACGTCTACGCAAAGACGGCAGCTCGTACTACGGTCCGTATTTCCCTGCCAACCTCGCGTACCGAATCGTCGACCTGATCCACCGCAATTTTCTGATTCCGTCTTGCAAGGTCGACCTCACGCGCTTCCATCCCCGGCCGTGCCTGCAGTACTACATCCGGCGTTGCCTGGGCCCGTGCGTGCAAGAGTTGACTACTCCGGACGCATACCAGGAAGCTGTGCGCGACGTGAAACTGTTTCTGGAAGGCCGGCCCACCGATTTAAACCGTTCGCTGCACATGCACATGGAACAAGCCGCCGCCGCCGAGGAGTACGAGCGTGCGGCGCGCTATCGCGATCTAATTTCCACGGTCGAACAGTTGCAGGAGCGCCAACGCATCGCCGCCGCCGAAGGCGACGATGCCGACGTGTTCGGCTATCACTACGAAAATGGCATGCTGGCGGTGAACCTATTTCACATGCGCGGCGGAAAGATGCTGGACCGCCGCGAGTTCTTCTGGGAAGACTTACCAGAGTTTGCATCGCCAGAAAGCTCTATTCGTAGAGACGTTGCTTGCAACGTCTCGGCCGATAGCATAACCGAAGGTGGCGAGTGTTCCGGAGCCGCGAACGGAGACGTTGCAAGCAACGTCTCTACGGAATTTGTTCCCGGAGAATTCTTCTCTGCCCTGCTGAAGCAGCTCTACATCTGCCAGCCTTACATTCCCCGCAACCTCTACGTCCCCGTCGACTTCGAGGACCGCGAAGCGCTGGAAGATTTACTCTCCGAGCAACAAGCGGGCGAGGGCTCCCGCACCACACGGGTCCATATTTTGGTCCCCCAACGCGGGGACAAGCGCTCGCTCATCGATCTCGCCGGCAACAACGCGAAGCAGTCCTACGACCAGCGCTTCCGCGTACTCAAGCCCAACGCGCAGAAAATTCAGGAAGAACTGCAGGAGGCACTCAGCCTGCCGGAACTCCCGAAGCGCATCGAATGCTTCGACATCTCGCACATTCAGGGCGTCGAGACCGTGGCCTCCATGGTGGTGTGGGAAGACGGCAAGATGAAGAAGTCGGACTATCGCAAGTTCATCATTCGCACCGTGGAAGGCGTGGACGATTTCGCGTCGATGCGCGAGGTGGTCACGCGCCGCTACAAGCGTCTACGGGACGAAAACAAACCCATGCCCAGCCTGGTGCTGATCGACGGCGGTCTCGGCCAGCTGCATGCGGCCGCGGAAGCGCTGGACACACTGGAGATCATCAACCAGCCGCTGGCGGCCATCGCCAAGCGCGAAGAGATTCTCTACGTTCACGGGCAGGAGAAGGATCCGATTGCGCTGGACCATCATTCCCCGGTGCTTCACCTGATTCAACTCATTCGCGATGAGGCTCACCGATTTGCCGTGACCTTCCACCGCAAGCGCCGGCAGATGCGCGACCGCTCCTCTGAATTGCTCGAAATTCCCGGGGTGGGCGCGAGCACCACCCGGAGATTACTGGAACACTTTGGCAGCGTGCAGGCGGTGAGGCAAGCCGACCCGGCTGCATTGTCGGCAGTCGTGACGCGAACCCAAGCCGAGGCCATCCGTAATCACTTCCAGAAATAGCAGTTCTGTCCACCGCACGGGGTAGCCGCAGATCCCGAAGATGATTCCGGATGTGTTGAACCTAGATGTGTTGAACCTGGAGTCGGGCTCAGATCCTGAATCTGCATCCTCAGAACGCAGGCTCTCCATTCAGCAGCATTTTTTTCAGGCTGAATACCTGGAGTATTCGCTGCTGCCCGATGACGTCAATTCTGGGATGGACGAATTCCACGCTGACTTTCTCATCCGGCTGAAGCTGCTTCGGGCGCGCAAAGGTGAACTGAAAGGTATCATCCTTGAAGCTGTAGCTCATCAAGCTCAGCCTCTCTGCCTAGGTGTTCAGATACACAGACATGCTGAGCTTCGCCAGGCTTTGGCTCGTCCAGTAGTTACGCAACGAACTCTCATAGCCTTGGACGTTGGTGTGAAAAGTTACCGAAACCACGACGCGGTCGGTGAACGTGACCGCCAGAAATTTGCCCGCGCTCGCGTCAAAGGCTGCCTTTTGCTCCGCGCTCATCTTGTCGTAATGCGAGTTTAGTTGGGAAGATCGCACCTGTGCTTCTCGGATGGGCAGCGCGGAGCGAAATTGCAGAATGTAGGTAATGGTGGGGTCGGTTTCCATCTCGCCCCGGTAGCCCCTGTTGGTCGGCGCGTCGCCACTTGTAACGCCGGTCTGAATGCCGCCCAGCTTAAGGGTCGTAGCCCAGGGGGACTCTTCCAATATGCTGCGCGTCTCTTCGGCAGACCAATTCTGGTAGGGTTTCTTGGCCCAGAAGTCTTCCCCCGCTGCCAGCGGCGCGGCCAGGCAAACCAGCGAGAGCGAAGCAATAAGCTGATAGCACCTTCTTCTGAGCCTTACCATGGGAACCTCCCCTTCGACATCAAGAACGGCAATCAATATAGATTCAAGCCGCGAAGGCCGCCACAAGCAGTCGGAAGCACGCGAACCACGACCTAGGGGAAGCATACGGCTACATCGGCGCCGGGCTCGCGTTGCCCATGTCGAGGACGACCTTCCAGCTTCCATCTTTCTGCCGCTTCCAGATGCTGGTGTACTTGCCGTATTGGACGACCGGCTTCCCTTCTTTACTTTTCGCGTAGAACTCATAGTCGCCGTAGGTATAGCCGAGATCGCCGGATGCGGAGATATCCGCGCCAACCGGCGTCCAGACGAGACGATTATTTTTATCGTCGAGAAAACTCATGCCCTTGGCGATGTTTGTCTTGCCTTGAATAATCGGGCCGCCATTGGGGAGTTCGACGGAGCCGTCTGCGTAATACGACATGTATCCCGCAGAGCCTCTGTCGGCGGCCGCTTGCATGAATTCGACTTCGAGTTGCCTCAACGTATCGGCAGTGGCTTTTGGCGAAGCCGAGGCGCTCGGTCCAGCGATGGGCAGCACAATCGTAGCGAAAAGAAGAGCAACGACAAGCCCCAGCAGAAATGTTTTCATGCAGCCTCCGGGGATGGCGCGCCCATTTTACTCCCCCTGATGGCAATACCATGACTTCGCTTTGCGTCCTCAGCGCGCCCTCAGCGAACTTTGCGGTTCAAGATTCGTCTCCCCTTCGAAAGAGCGAACAGGCCAGGGAATCGCAAAGGATTCAAAGACCAGTCACGCTCTATTTCTTAGCTCTCTTGATTTCCGAGCGTTCGAATCGCTAGCCACACAATCACTGCAGCCATCCCGCACCAGCCGAGCGTTCGAACCACCGCCGCAATCTGCGTGTCGTGGTTGAGAACCCCGAGACTCGAGAAGATAGCGTAGAAGTCGTGTTCCACGAAGTCCGAGTCGCCAGTCGTCACCAACGGCAGTACCTGCACGCGGGCGTCGGCCATGTAGGTCGCGGTGTAGAGCCAATTTTCGAAAAAGAAAAACAAGCAGAAGACAAAGCCGCTGGTCTGGCGCTGGGTGAAGAAGTATGCGGCCAGAAGAAATGGGACAAGCCATTGCAGCAGCGTGCCTCCCCATAGCCCGAGCGTAGGGCCGAACCAGCCGAATAGATTGTGCCCGCCTTCATGGACGACGAGGTTGGCGTTGTCAATGAAGAGAAATCCGCCGTGAGCGAAGAAAGCGTACCCGAGGAACCCGACATAGAAAATGAGCCACGCCACCAGCGCCGGCCGGGAGATCGGCTTCCACGGTTCGTCGAGAATCGATTGGATGGATTCGAGCATGCTCGGTTACCGATGATTCTAAGGGCATCGATTCGGGCGCGGCAGGTTACGAACGTACGGCCGTCGCCGGGAAAAGACGTTTCTTGTTACAGTAATCTCGCGAGAACGGCTCCTCTTGAAGAGTGGTGCTGCTCTCGTGGCTAGAGAGACGCAGCAACCTACGTCTCTACGCAATGCAGGCACTTCCCGTCGAATCTATGGCCGACAAAGAACAGTTGGGCACACTCATCGTGACCGGAGCCAGTCGTGGAATTGGGGCGGCTGTCGCCAGGCTCGCGGGAGAACGCGGCTACGCGGTTGCGGTGAACTTTGCCACGAACGAGGCCGATGCGAAAAAGGTGGTAGACGCGATCATGGCCGGCGGCGGTCGTGCCATCGCGATTCAAGCCGACGTTTCAAGAGAAGCGCAAATCATTCGAATGTTTAAAACGGCGGAGCAGGAGTTGGGTCCTATCAAGGCCCTGGTAAACAATGCGGCAGTAACAGGCGGCTTCGCGCGAGTGGAAGAGGTATCGAGCGCGACCATCGCAAACGTCCTGGCCGTCAATGTGACCGGGACGATCTTGTGTTCACGCGAGGCGGTGCGGCGGATGTCGACGCAGCGAGGCGGAACGGGCGGAGCAATCGTCAACACTTCTTCGCGCGCGGCGCACACGGGAGCGGCGGGAGAGTGGGTACATTACGCGGCGTCGAAGGGCGCGATCGATAGCTTCACGATCGGCCTGGCGCGGGAAGTGGCCACCGAAGGAATTCGGGTAAACGCAGTGGCTCCGGGATTGGTCGACACCGAACTGCACGCCGCGAGCGGCGATCCAGGCCGGCTGCAACGGCTGATGGGAACCATCCCACTAGGAAGGGCCGGCGCGCCACGCGAAGTGGCGGAAGGAGTGCTCTGGCTGTTGTCGTCAGCGGCTTCGTACACGACGGGAGCGATTCTGCAGATTGGTGGTGGGCGGTGAGGAGGGTGCATGCGACTGGGACTCGGCCTTCACATTTTAGATTTGTACCTAAATGCTGAGATCGAGCATTAGCTTCACTTCCCCGCGCTAGATTGTCCCCTGGTCTGCAAGTCTTTCCGCAAGTAGGCTCTAATTTTCTCCGGCAATCGAGAAGAATGCAGGATATCGCGCAATTGCGCGGGCGGAAGCCGGCGGGCGAATTCGAGAGCGCGAGCCAGGGGAGTGTATTCGTTGCGCAACAGGGCCATGCGAATCTCAGGGCGCACGGACCACTTGGCGTGATGGCAGACAACTTTGACGAAAGCCGGCAAAGCGGTCGGTCGCAGCAACGCTTTCACAATTGCAGACTCAGCGAGGCGCGGATTCTCCAGAGCGGTCTGCCAAACGCGTGCTTCCCGGTCGAGGAGCAGAGCGGCGGCAACCATCCCCGACGAGCGGCGCGCCAGCGAAATACGCTCACCCAGCGTGATGGAGGCAACGCGCGCTACAAGCAACTCATCCCCGACGCGCTTTAGGTCGGCTGCGACGGCGGGGAGCAGCGAGAACTGCATGAGGTCGAAAGTATAAAGTTCGCGAATCAGCCTCAGCACGATGCGGCGCGGAGCGCAGGGATGCGCTGCAATTGCAAGACGAACCTTGCGCGATTTCATCACCGCGGTATTTCGGCTGATTTGTTCGACGATCTCGGACGACAAGTCGCGGTCCTTGACAAGAGCGAGGGCTAGATCAGCGGTGAGGGCTGGGTCGGCGGCTGCGAGGTTGTAGGATGCGCGGCCGGAAGCCGATTGCGGCGCGATGGATAGCTTGATCGAATCCTGTGTTTCCGAATTCATAACTTGCCGCTTGGGTAACAAATCAAGATCAACTTCAAAATCTCAACTCAAAAGCGGCCGACAGTGCCCGCCCTGAGCTTGGCGAAGGGAGCGTCCGCCCCACATTACAAGGCTTTTCGCGCCATGCGTAGCGCTCCCTCCACCGGCTCCACAACTTGCAGATTCACTTCTGCGCGCGCATCCAGCGTGCGAAGTTCATTGTAAAAAACCTCACGCACCAGCGGCGCATGACGAAAGACGCCTCCGGTCATGGCCACCGGGACGGAAACCGTCTTGTCCTTCGCGAAGAGGCGGCGGATCACGACCCCGGCCACCCTTGCGAGTTCCCTACCAGCGCTGGTCAGAACCTGGGTCGCCAAGTCGTCAGAACTGGCAGCGACCGCGGGAAACAGAGCTGCGAAGTCGGGCGGCGGAATAGAATTCGCGGCGCGCGCCAGATCGGCAAGTGACCTCACTCCCCAGGCTTTGAAGAGAGCCGCAGCCAATGACGAGTGCATGCGGTCTTTGGAATGTTCGTCGGTCAGATCACCAGCACGCAAGACGGCGCTAACCGCGGCGCGGCCAATCCAGTGGGCGGAGCCCTCGTCACCGATGGCGAATCCCCAGCCTCCGGCGCGCACAGTCGTTCCCTGTCGGTCGCGGCCGTAGGCGATGGAACCCGTTCCGGCAATGACAATCACACCGGGCCCGCTCTCGAAGGCGGCCTCCAGGGCGATTTGCATGTCCCCGACAACGTCGATGGGCGTCGAGAGAATTTCGGCCAGGGAACCGCGCACGCTTTCCGCCAACTCGGATCGGGCAGCACCGGACCCTCCCACGCATGTGCGCGAAACTTGCGCGGGCGTGATGCCTGCGGCCGCACATGCCTGGCGCACAGATTGCTGCAGCGACTGGCGGGCTTGTACTTCCCCGACACGGACGATGTTGCTTGGGCCCGCAGTCGCGATGGCCAGCAGTCGCGACTCATCGCCCACTGCGCAGGTGGTTTTAGTACCACCCCCGTCGATGCCGAGGTAATAGGTCACGCGTCATTTTTAACACAGACCAGTTCTCCGCTGCGGCGCGGGGACTATAGAGTCTCACTCGCGGAAAGCAGCGATTGCTTCCATAATTGGAGATTGTTTCAGCCCGGTTAAACGCTTTCTGCCGGACCGAATGGAAATATGGGCTTGAATCGTCTTGATTTCGCGATCATCGCGCTCTACCTGGCAGGAATCACTCTGTTTGGGCTGCGCTTCCGCAAGAAGCAGCGCACGCTGCGCGATTACTTTCTTGCGGGACGCGATATTCCGTGGTGGGCCATTGCGCTGTCCATCGTTGCGGCGGAAACCAGCACGCTGACCATCATCAGCATTCCCGGGCTCGCCTACGACACCAACTTTACGTTCCTGCAGGTCGTCATGGGATACGTCGTAGGCCGGGTAGTCATCAGCTTTGTGTTGCTGCCGCACTACTTCCGCGGCGATCTTTATACAGCCTACGAACTGATCGAACGCCGCTTCGGGCGCGGACTGCGTTCGTTAACTGCGGGTTTATTTCTGCTTACACGAGCCGCAGCGGAAGGCGTGCGCGTCTATGCGGTGTCCATTGTGGTGTCGATTGTGCTGGGAACGGGCGAGGTGGTGTCAATTGCGATTATTACGGCCTTGACGGTGATCTATACGTTTGAAGGCGGACTGGCCGCAGTGATCTGGACCGATGTCGTGCAGACCGCAATCTACGTTGGCGGAACGCTGGTGGGACTTTTTACGATTGTGCACCTCGTCCCCGGCGGATGGAGCGCGATTCATGCCGCGGCTGCCGGCACGGGTAAACTGCAGATCTTTGATTTCAGCGGGAGTGTTTGGATTCCTTACACCTTTTGGGCGGGAGTGATAGGCGGAACTTTTTTTATCACGGCGAGCCATGGGACCGACCAACTCATCGTGCAGCGCCTGCTGGCGGCGCGCGGACAGAAACAATCGGTGACGGCGCTTCTTTCGAGCGGAGTCGCCATTCTGTTCCAGTTCGCGCTGTTTCTGACGGTGGGCATCATGCTGTGGGCTTACTACCGGGTGCCATCGGCGGTATTCGGCAAGCCAGACCGGATTTATCCGACATTCATTGTCACGCGGATGCCGCATGGAATTTCGGGGTTGCTGATCGCGGCCATCCTGGCGGCGGCCATGTCGAATTTAAGCGCCGCGCTGAATTCTCTTTCCTCGAGTGCAATCATGGATTTTTATGCACGGCTACGGCCCCACTCTGATGAGAAAACGAAGATGAAACTCTCGCGGCTGGCGACGCTGGCCTGGGCGCTCGTGCTATTCGGGCTGGCTGTGATCGCGCTGCACAAAGTGGGACGCGTGGTGGAGGTGGGCCTACAGATAGCATCAGTAGCATACGGCGCACTGCTAGGAGTGTTTCTGCTGGGCGTGCTGACGCGGCGAGCCAATCAACGCGGTGCCACGGCGGGGATGGCGTGCGGGTTTGGCATGGAGTTGTACTTGTGGCTCGGGACGCACTTGCCCTGGACCTGGTGGGTGATGATCGGCACGGCGGTGACATTCGGCGTCGGCTACGCGTCGAGTCTGCTCTTTAAACACACTACGGCCGCACCTTAAACATCCCCGCGTCCAACTGCGGTTCTTCTCAGTCGGATATACTCCCATCTCCAGCATGAACGACCCTCTTCATCCAGCGAAGGTACGGCTCGAACTCTCCCGCGATCTAGGCGTGAGCCACGCCTCTGCAGTGGTCGTGGGGACCATCATCGGCAGCGGAATTTTTCTTGTCCCTGCCGAAATGATGCAGGCAGTCGGCTCAGCCAAGCTCGTCTATCTGGCATGGGTGGTGGGCGGCTTGCTGTCGTTTTTCGGCGCACTTACTTACGCCGAACTGGGGGCAATGAAGCCGCAGGCCGGCGGCGAGTATGTCTACGTCCGCGACGGATATGGGCCGCTGGCGGGTTTTCTCTACGCGTGGACATGGTTTGTCATCGCCAAGCCAGCTTCGATAGCGACCGTGGTCACAGGTCTGGTGCGGATTTTGGGGACGTTTTCAATTTTTTCTTTTTTCTCCGTCAACCTCATCGGTACGCCGTTTGCCGTGAACTGGGGACAAATGTTTGCCATCGCCGCGGCCATCTTGATCTCGCTGCTGAATTACATTGGGGTGAAAAAAGCCGGCGAATTCCAGCTCGTGTTCACGGTGCTGAAAGTGGCAATCATCCTGGGAATCGTGGCGGTCTGCTTCAGCGGAATGGGCAACGCGCCGGGCCGGGGATGGAGCAACTTCGCGGGTACGTTCGCGGGCGCGAAGGGCGGAGTCGCCGGATTCATGGCGGCGCTGGTGGCCGCGTTGTGGGCCTACGACGGATGGAATGATCTGAACATGGTGGCCGGCGAAGTAAAACGTCCCGAGCGTAATATTCCGATTGCGCTGATTGCAGGCGTGGCCACGGTGGGCGTGCTCTACGTGCTGATGAATGCCGGCGTGCAGTACGTGCTTCCCGCCAGCACGATCGCGGCCTCGCCGCGTCCCGCATCCGACGCAGTGGCGCTGGTGATGGGGCGAATGGGCGCCAGCATTGTTTCGGCAGGCATGGCGATCTCGATGCTGGTCACGCTGAATGGCACCATCATGAGCGGAGCGCGCGTACCCTTCGCGGTGGCCCGCGACGGATACTTTTTTCGAGCGCTGGCGGAGGTACATCCCCGGTTTCACACGCCGTCAGTGGCGATTGCAGTGCAAGCCGTGCTGTCCATTCTGCTGTTGCTGCTCGGGGCAAATTTTCGCCAACTGTTTTCTCTGGCGATTTTTTCGGAATGGCTGTTCTATATGATCGCCGGCAGCACCATCTTTGTATTCCGCCAGCGTGAACCGCAGGCGGTGCGTCCATATCGCATGTTGGGCTATCCCTTTGTGCCGATCATTTTCGTGGCGGTTGCGGCCGCTCTTCTCTGCTACACCTTCAAAAACGACTGGCCAAATTCTGGCTATGGAGTGCTTGTCATCTTGTCCGGGATCCCCCTGTTTAAATTTTTCTCGCGGCGCCGGCAATCGCGCGCAGTTCCCGCCAACCGTTAGAAGCTATTTCATAAATGGTTTCGGGAAGGGCACGGCTTCAGCCGTTCCGCTCGGAGCGGCAAATGATGCGGGCTTTAGAGTGTGCGGGAGAACTGAATTCCGGGGAAAGAGGTGGCATGAAACTACTAGATTCCAACCCCGAAGGGGCGCCGTTCATTAGCCCCGGACGTAACTCCGCGGTGCCCGTGGAACGGTCGAACGAATCCCGCAGGGACGGCACTGGTTCTCACGCACACTCTTTAGCCCCTGAGGGACTCGCAGTTCATTTATGGGTTGGCTTCCAGTCGTAGAAGCCGCGCCGTAAAGCTAGTTCCCTCGGTGTCCCTCCGTGTTTCTTCCCCGTTTCACCGTATCGCATCGGACTTGATCGGAAACGCCCATCCCGCGCCCGTTTCGGTCCGGGTAGTTCAAAAACGGAATAACGTACGTTACCTAAGGTCAAGGCCCGTTGATACGTTTACCCCCTGTCCTATCTCCCGTATTTTTAAAACTCCAAGTCCCGGCACTTCTCCCCAGCCGGTTCCCAATGGAGTGACATTGCATGGCGACGGTTTACGGCGGATTTCAATTAGGGATATTGCCCGAACGCAAGATCAACAAACGGGCAATGGTGACCAGCTACGCACTGGTATCGCTGGTCCTGCTCATTGTCATCAACCTGGGCCTAATTCTGCCGGAAAAACTGCAGCTCATGCAGTATCACGTCACCGAGCTGATTCCGATGCCGTCGTTGCGGCCGGAGCCGGCACCGGTCGAGGTGAAGCCTGCAGTGAAGGTCAAGCTGCTTCCCGCCGTGAAGCTTCCAGTATTTGAACAGCCCAAGCTCGTAGTACCACGCGAAGTTCGCCGCGAAGCTCCGCAGCCGGTGGAGGCACCAAAAGTAGTAGTCAATCAGTTCGCCGCTCCGCAGTTGAAGCTGGCAGTGGGCGGGGCGCGTCCGCAGCTTGTCCATACCGGAGATTTCGGCGGCAGTTCGCAGAAGCCGACGGTTAATGCGGCGGTAGAGAAAGTGCAGACGGGCGGGTTTGGCGATCCCAATGGTTTGCCGGGCACCGGCCGACAAGGCGCGAAATTATATACCGCCTCGACCGGATCGTTTGACATGCCCGCCGGCGCGGGACAAGGCAATGGATCGGGCGGAGCCAAAGGAATGAAAGGCACGGTCGCCAGCGCGGATTTCGGTAACGGCATCGCGAGCGGCGGCAAGGGCGACGGTCGCAGCAATGGCAGCGGAGTTGCCACTGGTGGATTTGGATCGGAGCAGGTGGTGCATAGTGCTGGACCGAAGATCGCGCAAGTGGATTCCGGCCCCGCGAGCACTCCGGTGGAAATTACATTCAAGCCCAATCCGGTTTACACCGATGACGCGCGCAGTATGAAACTCGAAGGCGAAGTGCTTCTGGAAGTTAGTTTCTCGGCGAACGGAACGCTGCATGTGAATCGCGTGGTCCGCGGTCTGGGCCACGGANNTGGAGAAAAGAGTCATGCGTACTTGGAAAGCGATATTCACTGCGGCTCTGCTCGCCGCTTTAATGGCCACGATGAGCGCAGCCGCACAGCAAGCGGCGGATTCGCAACCGTCCGCCCAGCCGTCCGCGCCCGACGCGACGCAGACCGCACAACCGTCTCAGCAGCCTACGCCGGCACCAACGCCAGCACAAGCCGCACCGGCACAGCAACCAGCCGCGGCGCCCGCTCCCACCACCATGGACCAGGTTGTGACCCTGTTCATTGAGCGGGAACACGCTCTGATCCAGATGCTTTCGAAGCGCACGCCTGTGGTTGAGACCTATCTGCAGAATCTGACCGCGGATCCACAACTCGGCCCGGTGCCAAGCGCCGATCACTATTTCCTCGGTCGCATGGACATGGGCGAAGCCGGCGACCGGAAAGATTATCTGAAGGAACAGGACGTCAGCATGCAGACCCGCCTGATGGGCGGCTTCCAAAAGCTCTTCAAGGTGCAGTATCAGCCCCTGGGCTTCTCGTGGATGGTTTATGCCGACCACACCGACTTCGACCGCGAGCATTATAGCTTTACCTACGTGCGTCGCGAATTTCTGGGCGACGTGCGCTGCCTGGTCTTCGATGTCACCCCCAAGAAGAACTCCGGCAAAGGCCGCTTCCTGGGCCGCATCTGGGTGGAAGATCAGGCCTTCAACATCGTGCGCCTGAACGGAACCTACTACCCGGCGCCGCGAAACTCGTTCTTCTTTCACATGGACAGCTGGCGCTTGAACCTGATTCCCGGTTACTGGGTGCCGTCCTACATCTACAGCGAGGAAGGCGACTTCAGCGCGGGCGTGAAGAACAAGGAAGCCTTCAAGGCACAGACCCGCATCTGGGGCTATGACCTGAAGAAGGGCACCAAGGACGACGAGTTGACGCAGATCCGCGTGGACAGCGTGACCGACGAGAGCGCCAACAGCGGGGATGCGTCTCCGCTACAGGCGGAGCGGGTATGGCAGCAGCAGGCGGAAGACAACGTCGTCGATCGCCTGACCAGCGGAGGCCTGCTCGCCCCCGCAGGCGAAGTGGATCGGATTCTTCAGACCGGTGTGAACAATCTGGAGGTCACCAACAATATTGACCTGCCACGGCCGGTGCGTACACGCATCCTGCTCACTGCTCCGCTGGAAACTTTCAGCGTGGGCAACACCATCGTGATCAGCCGCGGGCTGGTGGACGTGCTTCCCGACGAGGCCAGCCTCGCCGCGGTTCTCGCTCATGAGCTCGCACACATCGTGCTGGGCCACAACCTGGGCAGCAAGTTTGCCTTCAACGACCGCATGCTGTTCAACGATAGCTCCACTTATCAGAACCTTGGATTCAAGCACATTCCGGAAGAAGAACAGGCCGCCGATAAGAAGGCCATCGAACTCCTGAAGAACTCGCCGTACGCGCAGAAGCTGGACAACGTGGGCTTGTTCCTGAAGGCGCTGCAACTGCGGGCTTCGCAACTCAGCGCGTTGCTGACCACGCACATGGGCAATCCGCTGGCGGAAAACGGGACGGTAACGCGCTTGTCCGGCCTCGCCACGCAAGGCCCAGCGCTCGACAACTTGAAACTGGATCAGATTGCGGCACTGCCGTTGGGCGGCCGCGTCAAGATCAATCCCTGGGACGACAAGGCGGAAATGGTGAAGACGGCTCCGGTCGCCATCACCTCGGCGCGTGACAAAATGCCGTTTGAGGTCACGCCCTTCTTTCCGCGGTTGGCCCGCTACGGTGCAGGCGCTGCCCCGACTGCGGCTCCAACCACCGCCGCCTCCAACTCAGGCTCGGGCAATTAGCTTTCTACTCCAAGTTGACGTAAGACGTGGGCCGGGATCCGGAACTTCCTTCCGGGATACCGGCCTTCGTTCTTTCAGCCGGCAGTCGCAGCGGCCTCTTCATTAGAGCTGACGAGGCTGATGCATAGGAGAGCAACAGAATTATTTCAGGAGACAAACCTAGTCTACGATAGTCGCGGTGTGTTCTCACCCCAAGGCCTACACTTTCGGCCTTGGATTTTCGACGTTGCTGAGGTTTGTATCCTTTCTGATGTCCTGGTGGGTCACAAGTGTCCTTTTGAGAAGGCTATTAATCTTGCTGAGCTCCCAGAAGATCAAAACCAGCAGAATCGCGATTACGAACAGCAAGAATAGAACATTCATTTTTTAACCTTTTGCGGCTAGCGAATTTAAACGCTAGGGCATTCTACTACCAGCCTCGTCCGGAAAGAGGTACTCAATCTTGTCCATGCAGAAGTTTATCTTCAACATTATATGACAGCCCAGCATCGTCTTTTGAGGGCCGAGGCTTATTTTCGACAATAAGGGCCGTTGTCGTGAAGTATCCGATTGGTTGCAAGGGCGCCGCCCCCTCTGCATGAATTGCCCTGGGGCCAGACTGTTTTGCGCGCACAGTGCGGCGACTATGAATTGCGCGGTTTGTTCTTTCCCGGCAGGCTCGCGGGATTCTCGTGAACCCGCTCGCGGAAAGTTCCGCGCATACCACCTGCCAGACTTACGCTCGACTCGCCGAATTTGTCACGCAAGCGATCCGCTGCGGCCAGCGCATCTTTCCACCGCTGCTGGCGATTGCCCTCGAGCAGGTTGATCTGATCGGGTTGTGAAGTGAACGACGAGGCATGCACGCCCAGAAGGCGAATCGGTGCACCTTTTTTCCAATTCTTGCGGAACAGCGCACGAACTTCACCGAAAATCTCGGTGTCGAGCTGAGTCGGGGATGCGAGAGTGTGAGCGCGAGTGAGCGTCGTGAAATCTTTGTAGCGCAGCTTGAGTTGAAGCGTGCGCGCATGAAACTGGGATTCCCGCAGCCGCCGACCGACCATCTCAGAAAGGCGCATCAGCGTGGCTTCGAGCTGACTGGCGTCTGCCGTGTCTTCGTTGTAAGTGTGCTCGTGGCTGATGGACTTGGCTTCAGCATCGGCTCCGACTTCGGAGTCGAACCAGCCGCCAGCGTCCTCGCCGCGAGCCTTGCCCGCAAGAGCCAAGCCCCATTTTCCGAAACGATCTCTTAGTTCGGATTCCTCGAGGCGCGCCAGGTCTCCAACTTTCTTTATGCCGAGCGCGTGCAGGTGGCTCTCCATCACCTTGCCGACGCCGGGAATTTCGCGCACGTCGAGCGGCGCGAGAAACTTGGCCTCTTCGCCGGGAACGATGTAGAGCACGCCGTTGGGCTTGGCCTGCGCCGAAGAAACCTTGGCGATCAAGCGGGAAGTTCCAATTCCCACCGAACAGTTCAGGCCGGTGTCGGCTTTCATGCGCTGGTGCAGAGCGTGCGCGGCTTTAAGCGGAGGACCGTGCAGACGTTCGGTTCCGGTCATATCCAGATAAGCTTCGTCGATAGAGGCCATTTCGACCTGGGGAGAGAATTTTCCAAGGACTGTGTGAGCTTTTTCTGAAAACTCGCGGTAGCGGTCGGGATGTCCGTCGACGAAGATAGCCTGCGGGCAAAGCTTGGCCGCCGTGCGGAGCGGCATGGCGGAATGCACTCCGAATTTTCGCGCCGCGTAGGAAGCAGCAGAGACGACTCCGCGCTCGTCGCGCTGGCCACCTACGACGACCGGCTTGCCTTTCAGAGAAGGATCGTACAGTTCTTCCACGGAGACGAAGAAGGCGTCCATATCCACGTGGAAGATGGTGCGGGTGAAGGCGGGATGGTACGCAGCGGCCATGCTGGAAGAATTTTAGCAGCTGCTGTTGCACCGGTCCGGTCAGAGCAATCAGGTGCGCTCAACTCGGAACCGCTGTTAGAATCCGCCTCATGCCCGGACGCGCTATCAGGACCACGGCTCGCATCGCGTTTCTTCTTTGCGGACTGATTTCGCTTTTCACAGGCGTTCCTTACGTGATGCTGCGGGGCGTCGGCCTGCCGGTTCAGAGCGAATGGGTGATATTTGTGGTTGCCCTAGCACTGGTGGGCGTTTTCAGCGCGACGCTTGCGGTGCTGCCCCGCTCCTGCATCGCGAAAGCATGCAAGAAAGATCGGGACGATGAACAGTTGTTTTCAGCGCCCCTCAAACTGCTCGGTGGCTTCGCGGCAATTTCATATGTCCTGGCACTCGTCGCCTATCTCGCTCCGCACCGCTGGAATCTCGATCCTCAACTCATGCTTTCGCTGTGTCCGATGTATTTCGTAAAGATGACGTTCGATCCCTCGCTCGTGGCCATCTTTTTCCTGCTTGCTCCCATGAACGCGGCGGTGTACGGCTCGCTCGGCCTCACCGTGGGATATGCATGGTTGGCCTTGCGTAAACGAACATCAAGTCAGACTCCCTGAAACGAACGCGTGGTGCAAAAATGTCCGCATGATGACCGTGCGAGCTGGATTTGTGTCGCTGCTGATTGTGACGACGGCGGGTGCCCCTAACTTTGGCTAAGGGGTCAAAATTGGGAAGCGGACAGTCGCGAGTGCCACTGGGCCCACGCTCGTGGGAAACGGAGAACCAGGTAAGGGCGCGAGGGTACCCGCAGGTAAATCCACGCTGAAGGCAAGGATGCTGTTGGAATGAGAATCGGGGGCGTAGAGGATTCCGCCGTTGCCGCTGATGAGTCCTCCCGATGCCGTACCCGCGGGAAACGGAGAACCCTGGATCTGGGTCAGGATGCCGGTGTTCGCGTCCACGCTGTAGGCGGAGACTGTGTGGTCAAGGCCGTTGAGGGCATACAAGAAGTTGTTGTACGCGAGAAGCGACGCCGGCCCGCGCCCGGCGCGAAACGGCGAGCCAGGAAGCGGGGCAAGAGCGCCGGATTCACCGATTGAAAAGGCGGCAATTTCATTCAGGCCGCTCAGCGTGACGTAGAGTATGCCCCCGGTAATTCCGCTCCCGGTGACGGCCATCGCAGCGGGCGCACTGTTGGGGGCGGTTGCAAAGGGAGAACCGGGAACAGGCGTCAGGGAGCCATCGGAATTGATCGTAAAACCCCAAATGCCACCGCCGGTGAAATCCGCGGCGTACAGAAGGGGAATGCTATCCGAGTTATTGTAGGTCGAAATCAGATTCACCGGCGCAAAGCCAGCGGCGAACGGCGAGCCGGGAAGCGCCGTCAGGGCGCCGGTCGCGTTGAGGTTGTCCAAAGCGGCGATCGTGCCGTTCGTGTCTCCGACATAGAGGTAATTGCCGAAGCTCAGGAGTCCTGCCGGACTGCCCGGACCGGTGCCCAAGCTGAAAGGCGATCCCGTTATCGCTGAAAGCGTGTCGTCACTCGAGTTCACGGCAAACGCATCGATCGCATTACTGTCTGGATCCGATACATACACTGCGTAGCCACCAAGAGGAGCCGTAAGGTACGGGCTGTTAGCGGCGCCTTGAGTGATTGCGGGCGTACCGAGGACGCCGCTGGAGTCGGCCTTGAAGGTGAGAATCTGGCTGGCGTTTGTGGTCGCGGAAACAAGGAAGCATCCGCTGCACGCGGCGCCTGATTGACCGTTCGTGCTGTTCGCACCGCAGCCCGCGAGTATGAGCGACAGAGCCGCGACGGAAAGAGCTTTGGCGAGGGACCCAAGAGAGCGGATACGCATTGCTTCTCCTCCAGGTCGAAGTGATGGGCGGGACTCAGGTCGCCGACTTGAGCAACCGGACCGGGATGCTCCGAGCCTGTGAACCCTGCGGCGACAAAAAAGTTGCTGCCCTGGATTATACCGCTAACGCGCCACGAAACTGCGTGGGTAGGGATCCCTTCGGCTTTGCTCGGGGCAGGCTCTTCGACTGCGCTCAGGATGACAGGCCGACGAGGGATTTTTCGGGCGAAGAGGGAGTCACGCGCATTTGCTTTACCCGGTCGTAGACCTTGCCGTATTCGCGAGCGGAGGCGTTCCAGGAGAAATCTTTGTTCATGCCGTTGCGCATGAGCGCCTGCCACGACGTTTCATCACGATAGGCCGTCAATGCTTGCTTGATCGTCATCAGGAGCGACTCGCCATTGTATTCGGTGAACTTGAAGCCAGTTCCCTTCCCGGTGCGAGCATCCCAGGGCTCGATGGTGTCGTCGAGGCCGCCCGTGGCGCGAACGATAGGAACCGTGCCGTATTTCAGGCTGTAAATCTGGTTCAGGCCGCAGGGTTCGTATCTCGACGGCATCAGGAACATATCGGCGCCGGCTTCGATCTTGTGGGCGATGGCGTTATCGTAGGCGACCTTGACGGCAATCTTCTTGGGGAACTGTTTGTTCAGGCGCAGAAACATTTCTTCATACGTCTTGTCGCCGGCGCCGAGAGCGACCACGATCATCTCTTCGCGCGCCAGTCGGTCCGCGATCTGCGCGATCAGATCGAAACCTTTTTGAGCGGCGAAGCGGGAGACGACTCCGATTACCGGCAGTTTGACATCGGCGGTGGGAATACCGAACGCCGCTAAAAGATCATGCTTGCACATCGCCTTGCCAGAAAGATCCTGCGGTGAATATTTCGCGGCGATGAACTTGTCGGTTTGCGGACTCCATTCGTCGTAATCGACTCCGTTGAGAATTCCGGTCACCGTCGAGGCGCGGTCGCGGAGAACGCCTTCCAATCCGAAGCCGTATTCGGCGGTTTGGATTTCCTGGCTGTACTTTCGGCTGACCGTGGTAATGAAGTCGGAATAAGTCAACGCGCCCTTCAGGAAGTTTACTTGGCCGAAGAATTCCATCTTCGAGATGGTGAACAGATCCCAGGGCAGCATGAGCAGCGGAAGCGTGTCGGGCGGGAACAGTCCCTGATAGCCCATGTTGTGGATAGTGAAGACCGTACCAACGTCGCGGAACGCGGGATCCTCGGCGTAGACGGTGCGAACGAGAACGGGGATCAAGGCAGATTGCCAGTCGTGACAGTGAAAAATCTGCGGGACGCCGAGAATCTTTGAAGCTTCAAGGACAGTGCGGGAAAACAAAGCGAAGCGCTCGGCGTTGTCGGGATAATCTCCTGCCGGCGTCCCGTAAAGGGCATCTCGGTCGAAATACGGCGGATATTCGACGAAATAAAAGCGTACCCCATGCAGACTGCCTCCACTCACAACCGAGGCGAATCGATTCTGGTCATCGAAGGGGATGGTGACGCTGCGAACTTCGGGGACGGGCTCGGTGAGCTTCGTCTGGCGATAACGCGGCAGGTAAACACTGACCTGATGGCCCAGGGCCGCCAACGCGCGTGGCAGTGCCCCGACCACGTCGGCCAGTCCGCCAGTCTTGGAAAAAGGAACGCCCTCCGAAGCAGCGAATACGATGTTCATGAGCGGGGAACCTCCAGAAGCGCGGACGTTTTTAGCGGCGCACGCTATGATGAATGTGTCTCGGGACCCCGAGGGGTCCTTCGTTTCCGATGCCAGGACCAACTGGCAAGTCTACTTCCCGAGGCAGTGAGGGTCAACGTGCCAAAGGTCGCTTCCACCCGCCGTCCGCAAACCAAGCCTACATTGGGACAGCATTTTCTGGCCAGCGAGGAGTTCGCGGCCCGCGTGGTCGACGCTTTGGGGGACGTCTCTCAGCAAACGGTGCTGGAAATTGGCCCGGGACGTGGCATTCTAACGTCGTTGCTCGCCCGGCGTGCGCGCCGTCTGATCGCAGTGGAACTTGATCGCGTGCTCGCGGCCCAGCTTCGGTTGAAATTCGGGATGTCACGCAATGTGGAAGTCATCGAGGGCGACGTTTTAGCCATCGACTTCGATTCTCTGTTCGGACCGAAACCCGGGCTTAGTCAACCCGGCATCCAGCTGAAGCCTGAACCGGTGAAGGTGGTGGGTAATCTTCCTTATTACATCACGTCCGACATTTTGCTCCGGTTGTTCGAGTTTTCGAAGTATTTCGACAGTATTGTAATCATGGTGCAGCGCGAGGTTGCGGACCGCATCGCGGCGGAGCCGGGTGGCCGCGATTACGGAATGCTCTCGGCCACGGCGCAGTTATATTGTCGCGTGGAAAAGCTGTTCACGCTGCCGCCGCAAGCGTTCGTGCCACCGCCGAAGGTGCACTCGACGGTGCTGCGTTTGACCGTTGACCCGCAGCAGGAAAAATTAGGAGTGGCAGGCGACGGGTTCATCGATTTTCTGCGACTTTCGTTCGGGCAAAAGCGCAAGACGCTGTGGAATAACTTGAAGTCGAAGTATGAGGGACCAGAGTTGAAGCGTGCTCTCGCCGACGCCAAGGTGAAACCTACGGCTCGTGCCGAGACGCTGAGCCTGGAAGAAAGTGCGACGATCTTCCGCGCCTTGCGCCGGGCGGAGACCGAGTCTTAGCATTACCTTGTCGGCCCTGTCTTGTCGGCCGGTCGCGGGCAAGAATTCAAGGAGTGGGTATGGCTCCTACCATCCTACGTCGCTCCGCCGTTGCGGGACGCTTCTATCCTGGCGATCCTGACGACCTGCGCGCCGAAGCGCGCGGCTATCTGTCGCAGGCGAGCCCTGCGGATCAGGCTCCGCTGCGAGCCTTGGGATGCATTGCGCCCCATGCCGGATATATGTATTCCGGGCATGTGGCGGGCGCGGTCTTTGCGCGGGTGCAAGTGCCGAGGCGCTGCATTGTGCTATGTCCGAACCATACCGGGATGGGTCGTGCGCTGGCCATCATGAGTGAAGGCGCGTGGCAAACGCCGCTGGGCGACATCCCCATCGACGCTGAACTCGCGGAAGATATGAAGCGAAGCTTTCCTGCGTTGCAGGAAGACTCCGCGGCGCATCGTGCCGAGCACGCCGCCGAGGTCGAGCTTCCCTTTCTGTTGCTGCGTCAGTCAGAGCTCAGGTTCGTGCCAATCGCGGTGGGGACAGGACAATTCGAAATACTGGAACAACTCGGTAAGGCCCTAGCCGATGTCATTGCGGCGCAGAAGGATCCGGTGCTGATCGTCGCTTCGAGCGATATGAATCACTACGAGTCCGACGCAGTGACGCGAGTGAAAGACCACAAGGCCATCGAGCGCATTCTCACGCTCGATCCGCGTGGGCTTTTCGACGTAGTTAGCCAGCAGAACATCAGCATGTGCGGGTTCGGGCCGGCGGTGGCGATGCTGACGGCGGCTCGAC
>PLEA01000516.1 GCA_003136335.1 Acidobacteriaceae bacterium
ACAATGGATCCCGATATGAAGAACACGCTACTTCCCGGATTCGCGAACACACCCGTTCCAGAAGTGGGGCGCTCCATCTCTGTAAACGCCAGGTGGGCTGCGTCCAGAACACCGAGATCCCTTGTCACCAGTGTGCCGTGTTTCGCCACGATAGTGACCTGGCCAGAGTAGGAAAGGTTCGCCGCTGGTTCGACCGCAGGCAGGCCGGCGGACGGAGCCACGTCCAGGGCGGTGAAACTAGTGGCCCCGTCGAGCGGGCCCCCACCGGTGATGGCGCCTGTGGTGCAGAGTCCTACAGGGCTTGTGCAGTTCAGTGTGGTGAACAGGCTGCGGATCGTTCCTCTTACCGGCCTGCACCGGTCGTCAGCCGAGACCTTGAAGGCTGCCCCAGACTGTTTCATGGGCAACACAACGGCGCACAGCCCAAGGCCCAAGATTAGCAGTAAAAGAAGCCTGCCGACGTGTTTCATTGTATTTCTCCTCTCGTTGCAGATTTTCTTCGATCCAGCCACTCGCATCGAATCGGGGGCCGGGCTGATGGAATTTGATCGCCGCTTGCTTCGTTCTGTTCGCGAGTTCCGTAATGTTAACCGGAATCTCCCTTTTGACTTCCGCAACGCCAGCGGATCATACACCCGTCAGGCCGTTCACGATACTGGGAAAGGAGTTTCATCCAAACTGCAAATCTGGCCGAATCGCGCCAGCTACTACCGCGTTCTGGATGAAGCTGGGAATCGGGGTCGAGGTCCACCCCTCCACAAGAAAACAAAGTAGATTAAGGCAGCCGGACCTGTAAGCCGAATTCTGTCCGCAGGATTGCTCCCGCTGGACGGCCATTCCTCTGGGCCGCGCATCGCTGCGCGGCTCTAGCGACCTACCCGAAGGTTTGACGCACCGAGCCGGCACGTGTCCGAAACCCTGATTCAAAAAACCGAAGTCCCGGACTTCCTCCCTATTTGGTCTTGCTCCGTGTGGGGTTTGCCGTGCCCGCGGCATTACTGCAGCGGCGGTGCGCTCTTACCGCACCTTTTCACCCTTACCCCGGCCCGTGAAGGCCGAGGCGGTATATTTTCTGTGGCACTTTCCGTCGAGCGATCCCGCCCAAACCAGCGCGGGGGCCCTCCCGGACGTTATCCGGCACACTGCTCTGCGGAGTTCGGACTTTCCTCTCCCCGCGTCCGAAGACGCTGGAAGCGACCGTCCGGTCCGGCTGCCTACGGAATCATTATATGGCATGCGGGGCGGGGCTTCCGGCTGCCGGCTTTCGGTTTCCGGAACGCTTTCGTTGGCTCGCGTTTTTGCGGCCGATTCCGTGGCCTGCGCTGGTAGACTTAGCGCTTACAATGGCGCTGCGCTTCTCCGGAAGCCGGATGCCGAGAGCCGGAAGCCGACCTCATGAACATCGCTGAAGCCATTCGAATCGCACTGCGGTCGCTGTGGGCCAACAAGCTGCGCTCCGTGCTTACGCTGCTGGGTGTAGTAATCGGGATCGCGGCAGTGATCGCTGTAGTAACATTCGTTTCCGGGATTCAGGATTACGTGGCGAAGAAGATTTTCAATCTTGGCGCCGACGTGTTCATCATTGGAAAGATGTCGCCGGTCGAGACCAATGTCGAGCACTTCCTTGTGGCCGAGAAACGCAAGAATTTGGTGCTTGAGGACTATCAGGCCGTGCTCGAGGCCTGCCGCCATTGCGACTATGTGGGTGCGCTGATGCGCGGCAGTGGGCGCGTAAAACACAACGAGCAATCGATCAGCGATACCACCATCCGCGGCATCACTCCGTCCGTGGCGTCGATCCTCGACACCGATTTAACCTCGGGACGCATGTTAAACGATACCGATCTGAACAACCACTCGCAAGTGGCCGTCGTGGGCACAGACATCGTCGAGCATCTGCTGGGCGGAGCCGACCCGCTCGGCCAGGAAATTCGCGTGGATGGCTGGACCTACCAGGTGATTGGCATCGGCAAGAAGAAGGGCAAGACTTTGGGCCAGAGTGCGGACAACTATGTGCTCATTCCCGTCACCGTATATCTGAAACAGTACGGATCGCACAACAGCAGTATTGGGATTTGGGGCAAGGCCACGGCGACTGGCGCTCCACTAAACCAGGCGATCGATGAAGCGCGAGTGGCGCTGCGGGCCCACCGGCACGACCGAGTCGGCGAAGAAGACAGCTTCGAAATCGAGACCAACGCCAGCCTGCTTTCCATCTGGTCCGGGCTCAGTAGCACGTTTTTTATGGCGACGATTGGGATTGCGGGCGTGTCTCTGGTTGTGGGCGGAATCGTGATCATGAATATCATGTTGGTCTCGGTGACCGAGCGTACCCGCGAAATCGGCATTCGCAAAGCGCTCGGGGCCCGGCGGGATGATGTGCTGCTTCAGTTTCTGATCGAGGCCGTGATTCTGGCATTGATCGGCGGAGTGCTGGGAGTATTGTCTGGCGTGACGGTTGCCGAAATCGTGACCCTCATCATCGGAATGCCATCTTCCATCAAGTTGTGGGCCGTAGCGGCAGGACTGCTGGTGGCGGCCAGCGTAGGAGTGTTTTTTGGAGTTTATCCCGCGCGCAAAGCGGCGCGGCTGGATCCGATTGTGGCGCTGCGGTTTGAGATGTAGAAATTAGGTCCTAGCTGTCGTCCCGAGCGATAGCGCGGGACCTGGGTTCTTGCCAGCGCCGGCACAAACCCAGATTCCTCGCTACGCTTCGGAATGACAAAACGAACAGATCTGTGAACTTATGATTCGCAAGGACGAGTTCGGCGAAATTGTCCGCATGGCGATCGATACGCTGCGCGGCAACAAGCTGCGTTCCGCACTAACCGTGCTGGGCATCGTGATTGGAGTTGCCGTTGTCATCGGCGTCTCGTCCATCGGGCGCGGACTGGATCAGAACGTCCGAGACATCGTCAGCAGCATCGGCTCTGACGTGATCTTTGCATTTCACCTCGAGCCTTTTAGTTTTGGCCGGCCCACAGAAGAGATGCGCACCCGCAAGGAACTTACTAACGACGACGCGGTGGCCATGCGGGATCTGCCCCACGTGAAGGCGGTGACCGCGGGTATTCGGTATGACCGGCCGGAGTTGGGTGTGGGATCGTTCGCCGTGAAGTATGGGGACCGGAAGGCCAAGAACACAATTCTCGAAGGCGACCAGGCTTCCGCCAAGGAAGTGTTCGACCTGATGATTGCGTCGGGGCGGTGGTTCAGTGAGGTGGATGAAGAGCATCGGTCGAACGTGGTTCTGCTGTGCGCGGATACCACCGAGGAACTATTTGGCAGCAAAAGTCCTCTCGGCAAAGAAGTCAACATTGAAGGCCAGCTCTTTACCGTGATTGGAACGGTACAGCCGGTGAAGTCGGTCTTCGGCGGAGGCAAGAATCCGGACGATAACAAGGTCATCTTCCCGCTGAGCACATTGCGGAAGCTTCATCCCGAACTCAAGCAGCACTGGATCAGCGTCAAGGCCACATCCCACGACGATGTTCCCAAAGCCATCGACGAGATGCGTGAGTTGCTGCGGCGCCGGCGCAAGGTTCCAGTCGACAAGCCAGACAACTTCGCGGTGTTTACGTCCGACTCCATCTCCGATGCGTGGAACCAGATTACCGGTGCGCTGTTCGTTGGCATGTTCGCGATTTCCAGTGTCGCGCTCATCGTTGGCGGCGTGGGAGTGATGAATATCATGCTGGTGAGCGTGACTGAGCGCACGCGCGAAATCGGCGTGCGCAAGGCGATTGGCGCGCGCAAGCGCGATATTCTTTTGCAGTTCACGCTGGAGGCCATCATGTTGACCGCGGTCGGCGGCGTCATTGGCGTAACCGCCGGCGCGCTTGTGGTTTGGGTGATTCCAGTGCTGTGGCCTTCGTTGCCCGCCCGCATGTCCGTCTTCTGGACTACCTTCGGCTTCAGCGCCGCCGCCGGAGTCGGACTGGTCTTTGGGATCTATCCGGCGTGGAAAGCGGCGAACCTGGATCCGATCGAATCGTTACGATACGAATAAACTGGCCAGCGCCCGCGCATGATTCATTCCACCGTCAGAATCTTCCAGCTCGCAGGGATTCTCGGCTGCCTCTCCAGTTCCGTCTATTATCTGATTTGCTTGTGGAGTGCAGCCGGATTCCTCCGCGAGCGCAAGGCGGGCATGAACGGCCATTCCGCAGCGGTCCTGCCGCCTGTCTCGATTCTCAAGCCTCTGAAGGGCACCGACCCTGATATCTACGAAAGCTTCCGCAGCCATTGTCTGCAGGACTATCCCGAGTACGAAATTATTTTCGGCATGAGCGATCTCGACGATCCCGCTGCGGCCATCGTGCAGCAACTGCAGCGGGAGTTTCCCAACCATGCCATCGGGATGGTCGTTTCGCCGAACAAACTCGGCGCCAACGTAAAGGTCAGTAATCTCGAGCAGATGTTGCAGGTGGCTCGCTATCAGCATTTGCTCGTTAACGACAGCGATATTCGCGTCGAGCGTGATTATCTGCGGCGCGTCATGGTGCCGCTGTTGGACGAGAGCGTGGGAATGGTGACGTGTCTGTATCGCGGAGTTGCGGCTTCCACCTTCGGCTCGCGATTGGAGTCCCTTGGCATCAGCACAGATTTCTGTGCTGGAGTATTAGTGGCCCGTCAACTCGAGGGCGGACTTCGGTTCGGACTCGGCTCCACGCTCGCTTTCCGGCGAACTGACCTGGAGAGAACTGGCGGATTCAGAGCCATTGTTGATTTTCTCGCCGACGACTACGAACTCGGCAGACGGATCGCCAACCTTGGCCTGCAGGTTCTGCTCTCCGATGTGGTCGTTGAGACCCATCTTCCCTCGTACGACCTGCGGGGATTTTTCGCCCATCAGTTACGCTGGGCCCGCGGCGTGCGAGACTCACGAGCCATCGGCTACATGGGACTGGCTTCCACTTACGGCCTCATATGGGCGCTACTCGTACTGATCGCCAGTCGAGCGGCGCCGTGGTCGTGGGCGGTGCTTGGTGCAACAGCATTGTTACGTTTGGCGATGGCGCTTACAGTGGGCAAATTCGTGCTGGAAGACCGGCGTTTGCTGCGACACTTGTGGCTGCTGCCGGTTCGGGATCTAGTCGCAGTCGCAGTGTGGATTGCGAGTTTCGCAGGTCACACCGTGACTTGGCGGGGAGATCGATTCGAGCTGAAGAATGGTCGGCTGACCCGCATTGCTCCATAGTCGCGGGCCTTCGGCGCGCTACTTTTCCGACGAAGGAATCAATTCGAAGCGTCCATCCGAAAAGAGCCGGTAACGCCGCCCTCGCCAGGAAATCGTATTTCCAAAGAATCCCGCGACCCAGAAGCAAAACCCCAACAAATCTTCAATGGGCAGAAGCAGCCAGTTAATCTTTGCCCGCAAGACGCGCGTTGAAACCGTGTAGGCCGCTACAGCTCGCACGATCAAGGTAAAAGGCAAAACCGGCCACCACGCGGACGATGCCGCGCAGACTAGCAGCGCGAGCGGCAACGGCATGGTAAACAATTGCCCCACATAACCGGCCGGACGCGAGCGCCGCGTGCTGCGAGCCCAGCGCAGGCGATGCTCCACGTTTTGTTGCAGCGTCGCGCTGCCAATATGGTGTTCGACTATGTACGACGAGAGAATCACGCCGTGCCCAGCCTCAGCCGCGAACTTGCCAAGCACAAAGTCTTCCGCCAGATAATCCTTCAACCGCGCGAAGCCTCCAATCGATTGCAGTACCCTGCGCCGGGCAGCGATGGTCGGGCCTACGGCGAAGTGCATGCCTTCAAGCATCCTCGCGACCAAAGCGCTTCCCCAGAAATCGGTATTCATGCCAGTGGCTTCCAGATGAGACCAGAAACTTGCTCCGGGAACGGCTCTATAGGGGCAGGTCGCCACGCCGAGATGAGCGTCCTGAAACTCAGCCGCGATCGTGCGCAGAAGATCCGGAGTCACTCGAATATCGCCGTCACTCATTACGACCAGATCATTGCCGACCGCGGCCAACATGCGATCGAGGCTGAACACCTTGGCATTGGGATACGGTGGTTCGCCAGTGAATACCAACCGCGACGGAACTTTCGGATAGTCCCGCTGCAGGCGAGCCACGACTTCCGCGGCAGGATCAGCTTCAGCTCGAACCGCGAACAAAATCTCAAACGTCGGGTAGTCCTGTTCAAAAAAGGTGCGTAGATTTGATTCGAGGTCCAGGTCCAGGCCGGCAAGAGGTTTGAGGATGCTGATTGGCTCAGTCGCGAACCGGGCAGACGGTCGCACCGCCAAGTAGCGCAATGCCGCCACCATCTGCAGCAGCGAATAAATGATGGTTCCGCAGAGCGCGAGGAGCAAAATGTCCAGTAGGACTTTGTCTGGCACGGCGAAAAAAAGTAGGAACAGCGCACACCTGGCGCCTGGGAGCATTGGGGCAATCAAAACCAAGGCAATGATTATACCTAGAGGTTGTGTTGGGGCTCCGCTTCATTCGCCACGCGCTTCAAAGCGGAACGAATCTTGAGGGAAAGTTGTTTCAGGGAGTAGGGCTTCTGCAAGAAGTTGGTTTCCAGATCGAGCACCTTGTGGTCGAGCACGGTCTTGCCGGCATAGCCGGAAACGAACAGCAGCTTGGTATCTGGCCGCAATTGCACGAGTTCCTTGGCCAACTGCCCGCCACTCATATTCGGCATAACTACATCGGTAAAGAGTAAGTGGATAGTTGAGCGATGCTTTTTTGCCACCGACAGAGCCTCAAGACCATCTTTGGCCTCCAACACCGTATAGCCCTGCAAGGTTAGGAATTCGGCGGTTGCCCGCCGCACAGCCTGCTCGTCTTCCACCAAAAGGATGGTTTCCGATCCGCGCTCGCGGCCGCCTTTGAGATCGTCGATGGCGTCGGCGTTGTCGCGCCCGTCAACGCACGGCAAATAGATCTTGAACACCGTGCCCATCCTGGGTCCGCTGTCGGCCCAAATGAAGCCCTTATTCTGCTTCACAATTCCGTACACGGTCGCCAGGCCTAACCCCGTGCCCTTCCCCGCAGGCTTCGTGGTGTAGAAAGGTTCGAAGATATGAGGCAGATGTTTGGGATGAATGCCTCTCCCGTCATCACTTACCGTGATCAAAACGTAGCGTCCCGCGGCAAGGATTCCTTGTTTGCAATGGGTGGTATCGTCGTCCAGTTCCGCGTCGCAGGTTTCGATTCGGAAGTGGCCGCCTTGCCGCATAGCGTCGCGCGCATTCGCAGCCAGGTTCATCAGGACCTGCTCAATCTGCAGCGGATCTACCCGCACTCGCCCCAATCCCTCGCCGCGCACGAAAATGAACTCGATATCTTCCCCGATCAGCCGGGGCAGCGTTTTCGCGATGCGAGCGATCACTTGATTGAGGTCCGCTATGCGCAAGGCTTGCGGCTGTTTGCGGCTGAACGCGAGCAGTTGCCGGGTCAACTTCGCTGCCCTCTGCGCCGCCAGCAAGATCTCTTGGATTTGGGATTCCAGCGGACTTTTTTGTGGCACCGTATCCAAAGCCAGTTCAGCGTAGCTCGTAATGATGGTCAACAGGTTGTTGAAGTCGTGAGCGA
>PLEA01000101.1 GCA_003136335.1 Acidobacteriaceae bacterium
GTGTGGGGCGTGCTGGCGGAGTCGAGCGACGTGGGCTCGATCAAAATTGCGCTGCGCCTGGGCGAGGACCGTTATTACAAATACATTCGCGCGTTTGGATTCGGGCAGCCGACTGGCATCGAGCTGCCGGGCGAAACCCGCGGCATGACCAAACCGGTGAGCCGCTGGTCGAAGGTTTCGATTGCCGCGATTTCGATTGGACAGGAAATCGGCATCTCGGCGATTCAGTTGACCGGACTAATTTCGACGTTTGCCAATGACGGCGTGTGGGTCGCGCCGCGCATTGTTGCCGGCAGGGTGCCTCCGAATACCGATCCCAAGAATGCGTTGCAGACGGTTGCGTTTCATCCCGCGAACTCGCACCGCGTAATTTCTTCTTACACCGCTGCGGAGATGCGCTCCATGATGGAAAAGGTCGTGCTCGATGCTCATGGCACCGGGCGCAGGGCGATTCTCGAAGGATATTCGTCGGCGGGAAAAACGGGAACGGGGCAGAAAGTGGATCCGGCCACGGGGGCATATTCGAAGACCAAATACATCGGATCGTTTGCCGGATTCGCGCCGGTGAACAATCCGCAGATTGTGGTCGCGGTGATTCTCGATTCGGCAGTGGGACCGCACCAGGGCGGCCAGGTTGCTGCTCCGGTATTCAAACGCATTTCGCAGCAGGTGCTCGAATATTTGCATGTGCCGCACGATCTGCCGCTGGCCGCGCGGCATCAATTGCTGCTGGCGCAGACGAAGATGAAAGATAAAGATCTGGAGGAAGGCACTCCGGATCATCCCGGCGAGCCGCTGGAGACCGCGGAAGTGAACAGCGAGCCTTCCGTACAGACGAAGCCGTCAAGTGTGGCGCGGGCGCCCACGCCCGCGAATGCCGGAGCCACTGGAAACGTCGTGCAAGCGGCAATGCGCGAGCCCGTCCCAAACGTTGGTGTAGAACCGGGCAGCCCGGCACAAAGCAAGGCACCGGACACATCGACCTCGGCTCAAGTGCAATTGCCATCCACCGGAACCGTGGTGCTGGACGTGGAGCAAGGCGGAATCGAAGTCCCGTCGTTCGTTGGCAAGACGGTGCGTAGTGCCGTGGAATCCGCCCAGGATATTGGCCTGGAACTCGATGCCGTCGGCAGTGGCGTAGCCCGCCAGCAGTCTCCCGCCGCCGGAACGCATGTGGCCATAGGGGCGCGTGTGACGGTGCAGTTCGGGAGATAAACCCAAAATCTCAACCACAGAGGACACAGGCGCGCACAGAGGAAGTCGTAGGAACTCCTCTGTGCCTGTGTCCTCTGTGGTAAGACCTCTTCCGGTTTGACCCGCAGAAAAACCCCATGATACGGTAAACAGTCAACACCATCCCGGCAGGCCAGCCGCTGCCCACTGATTGAGGTTTATTTTGTCTTCGGTTGAGGCGACGCCCGCCATCCGTAAAACTGCGCTGAACGCCGTCCATCGCCAGATGGGCGCGAAGATGGTGGAGTTCAACGGCTGGGACATGCCGGTGGAGTACCCCGCGTCCGTGGGCGGCGGAATTATCGCCGAGCATATGGCCGTGCGCACCGGCGTCGGCATTTTCGACGTCAGTCACATGGGAGACATTCGCTTAGCCGGACCGCAGGCGCGGGCTGCCGTGCAGCACATTTCCATGAATGATGCTTCACGGCTCGCCGTGGGCCAGGCGCAGTATTCCGCGCTGCTCTATCCCGAAGGAACGTTTGTCGATGACGTGATCGTCCATCGCCTCGGCGAGAACGAATACCTTCTGGTCATCAACGCCGGAACGCGCGAGAAAGATTTTACCTGGGTGCGCGACAATACACGCGACTTCGACTGCGCGGTCGAAAATCTGTCAGACGACTTCACCCAGATTGCGATCCAGGGCCCGAAGGCCGTGAACCTGCTGCAGAAGCTCACCGAGGCTGACCTGAGCGCGATTAAGTTTTACTGGGTAACACGCGGCAAGCTATGTGGCCTCAACAATATTCTTATGGGACGCACAGGGTATACCGCCGAAGACGGCTTCGAGATCTATGTTCCCGCCGACGAAGCAACTAGCGCGCGCGTGTGGAATGAGATTCTGGTTGCGGGCAAGGAATTCGGCGTCGTGCCTTGCGGCCTGGGGTCGCGCAACACGCTGCGACTCGAAGGCAAGCTCCCGCTCTACGGCCACGAGATTTCAGATACCATTAATGTCTGGGAAGCCGGGCTCGACCGCTTCTGCAAGATGGAGAAGCCGGAGTTCGTTGGGCGGGCCGCTCTCGAGAAAGCGAAAGCCGCGGGCCGGAAGCGAATTCTGGTGGGCTTGGAGATGACGGAACGCGGCATCGCCCGCGATGGATATAAAGTGCTCGATACCGCTGGCCGCGAAATTGGATACGTCACGAGCGGATCGCCCGCGCCGTTCTTGAAAAAGAATATTGCGCTGGCCTACGTGCCGCCAGAATTGGCCGAGGCCGGCACGGCGCTGAAAGTAGAGATTCGAGGTCAAGGCGTAGGAGCGGTAGTCGTGCAGACGCCGTTTTATAAGCGGCAAAAGAAAACTGCATAACCACAGACAACGCAGAGCAGCACGCAGGATTTTACTAGAAGCTTAGGAGCTAGAAGCTTTCATGGCCTATCCCACAGATCGCAAATACACAAAAGAGCACGAATGGATTCAGGTAAACGGAACTTCTGGCACGGTTGGCATCACCGAGTACGCGCAGCAGTCGCTGGGGGACATCGTCTTCGTCGAGACGCCTAAGGTGGGCGCCGAACTCACCGCCGGCAAAACGTTTGGCACGGTCGAGTCGGTGAAGGCTGTATCGGACCTGTTTGCTCCCGCGTCGGGCACGGTGACTGAGGTCAACGCGGCCCTGGCCACATCCCCCGAGAACGTAAATAAAGATGCGTACGGCTCGTGGATGGTGAAGCTCACGCTGAAGAATCCAGGCGAATTGAATAGCCTGCTCTCTGCCGCGGACTATGAGAAATTTGTAGCGGAAGAGGCGGGACACTGAAAAACCTGACCTCAGTCGTCAGACCACAGTGGAAACTTGCCGAGGTCTGAAGTCCGAGGTCCGCGGTCTGACGCCGCCGACATGAATTTTGCCCTCGCTTCAAACCATGCAAGCGCGCACTCAATCCAAATGACCCCGAGACACATCTAAACAATTTCTATGCGCTATTTACCCAAATCTCCCGCCGACCGCCAAGCCATGCTGAAGGCAATTGGCCTACGCTCAGTCGACGATCTGTTTGCACCGATTCCCGCCGAGTACCGCCTGACCCGCGACCTCAACATCCCGCGCCAGATGGCAGAGTCGGAAATTGTCGACTTCTTCCGCCAGCGTTCGCGCGAGAATGGCGACGACTACACCAGCTTTCTCGGCGCAGGCGCCTACTTCCATTACCGTCCCGTCATTATCGATTCGCTAATTTCGCGCGGCGAGTTTCTGACCGCCTACACGCCCTATCAGGCCGAAATTTCCCAGGGCACGCTGCAATCTATCTTCGAATTTCAAACCATGATTTGCGAACTAACCGGCATGGAAGTAGCGAACGCTTCGATGTATGACGGTTCCACTGCTGCCGCCGAGGCTGTGATGATGGCGGTACGAATGAGTGGCCGCCGGTCGGTGCTGGTGGCGCGCAGTCTGCATCCCGAGTATCGCGAAGTACTGGCCACCTACGCGACGCATCAGGGCATGCCGTTGTCGGTCGCCGGTTTCACCGACGATGGCCGGATGAACTTAAAAGAACTCGAGAAGTCGATCACTCCGGAGACCGCGTGCGTAATAGTCCAGTCGCCGAACTTCTTCGGCACGATTGAAGACATCGCAGCGATTGCCGAGATCGCACACAAGCACGGGGCGATGCTGGTGGTCTCAATCGCGGAAGCGGTGTCTCTCGGAATCGTGGAACCTCCGCGGCAAGCGGACGTCATCGCCATGGAGGCGCAGTCCTTCGGCGTGCCCTTGGGATTCGGCGGCCCATACTGCGGCGTCATTGCTACGCGCGAGAAATATGTGCGGCAGATGCCAGGGCGGCTGGTGGGACAGACTGTCGACAAACAGGGCAAGCGCGGCTTCGTGCTGACGCTAGCGACCCGCGAACAGCACATTCGCCGCGAGAAGGCGACCTCGAACATCTGCACCAATCAGGCGCTCATCGCGCTCATGGTCAACATCTTCATGACGGTGTACGGAAAAGTAGGCTTGAAAGAATTAGCCAAACAGAATCTGGCGAAGACGGCTTACGCGGCCGAGCAGTTCGCGAAGCACGGCAAGGTTCTGTTCGGCAGTACGTCACGCTTCAACGAATTCGTGGTGCAGACCAGCGAGGATCCCTATGCAATTAACGAGCGGCTGCTGGGGCACAAAATGGTCGGGGGTTTACCCCTGAAGAAGTTTTATCCGGAACTGGTAAACGCCTCTTTGTGGTGTTGTACCGAACTGACCACGCGCAGCGCGATTGACACCGCCGCGGGCTTGGTCGCCGAGAGCGAGCGTTCGATGGGGTCTTCCAAGGAACAGGATGCGGAAGAGGTGGCGCGATGAAGCAAATAACCCGCAAAGCGACCCGCCACGTCAACCAGAACGAAGGCTTGATCTTCGAGAAATCGTCGGCGGGGAAGGCCGCCTGGAAGTTGCCGCCGCTCGATGTGCCGGAAGTGGATACCGCCAGACTCCTGGGCGCGGCAGAAAGAAAGGATCTCGGCAACATGCCGGAAGTGAGCGAGATCGAGATCATCCGCCACTTCACCCGGCTTTCCACGTGGAACTATGCCATCGACCTGGGTATGTATCCCCTGGGCTCATGCACCATGAAATACAATCCGCGCGTGAACGAGGCGGTAGCGCGGGTGGAAGGAATCGCGAACGGGCATCCCTACCAGCCCGAGAAGATTTCCCAGGGTGCCTTGTACATCATCAAAACGCTGAGCGAGCAACTGATCGAAATTACCGGCATGGATGCGATCACGCTGCAGCCCGCCGCCGGTGCCCATGGCGAGATGACCGGCCTGCTGATGGTGCGCGCCTATCACCAGTCTAAGGGCAATGCGCGCAAGAAAATTCTCATTCCGGATTCCGCTCACGGAACCAATCCGGCCACGGCCGCGATGGTGAACTATGCCGTCGAGAATCTGAAGTCGGACTCGCGAGGCATGGTCGATTTCGCAGCGCTCGCCGCGCAGATGAACGAAGATGTTGCCGCACTCATGCTGACCAATCCCAATACGCTGGGCGTCTTCGAGCAGGACATCCACAAGATTGCCGACATCCTACATGCCAAAGGTGGTCTGCTGTACATGGACGGCGCCAACATGAACGCGCTGGTCGGCAAGGTACGCCCCGGCGACTTCGGTGTGGACGTCATGCACCTCAACCTGCACAAGACGTTCTCGACCCCGCACGGCGGTGGCGGCCCCGGATCGGGCCCGGTCGCCATCAAAAAAGCTCTTGAACCATTCTTACCGACGCCAGTGCTGACGACGAAATCGGATGGCACACTGGCCTTCGACTATAACCGTCCGCAGTCCGTGGGACGCGTGCGCGCTTTCTATGGCAACTTTGGAATGTTCGTGCGTGCGCTGGCTTACATTCAGGCGAATGGCCCGGATGGCCTGCGGCAAACCACCGAGGACGCAGTCCTTAACGCCAACTACATCCGCAAAGGCCTCGAAGGTACATACGATCTCCCGTATTCCACGCCCACGATGCACGAAGTCGTCTTCAGCGACAAGCTGCAGTTAAAAAAAGGCGTGCGCACCATGGACATCGCCAAGCGTTTGATCGATTACGGATTCCATCCGTACACGACGGCGTTTCCGCTGATTGTGCCGGGCGCGCTCATGATCGAGCCCACCGAGAGCGAATCGAAAGAAGAGATGGATCTGTTTATCGAGGCGATGAAATCGATTGCGGAAGAAGTCGAAGAAGATCCGCAGATGGTACTCGATGCTCCGCACTCAACCCGGGTTTCGCGGCTCGATGAAACTGTCGCGGCCAGGAAGCCTGTCTTGCGCTGGAAACCGGCGAGCTAGAATTGTTGATTGCTGATTCTTGATGGTTGATTGAAACCCATCGATTTCAAGTCTCGTGAAGCGGTTTTCAATCAACCATCAAAATCAGCAAGCAACAATTGTGTTTCCCACCGTCATTTCGCGCTGATATCGACCGATGCGCGAGTGCTCTCCCAGTCGATCCGCAAAGTGCAGCCGCTGCCTGACTTGTCGTAGGCGACAGTGAAGTTCTCCACCGGCGCGGGCAACTTCGAGACTTTCATGTCCACGCGCGCCAGTTCGTCGCTCTCATATGTGTAGGGGATGCCCCATTCCCCGGTCTTCTTGTTGATGATGAGCGTCCATTTGTCAGGATTCGGCAGCACGAACAATGTGTAGCTACCGGTAGGCACGGTTGTGCCACCGACTACTACGTCGGCGGTGGTGACGAATGTGGTCGCCGCGTTGGCTCCATTTCGCCAGACTTTTCCGTACGGATCGTGCT
>PLEA01000325.1 GCA_003136335.1 Acidobacteriaceae bacterium
TCGTCGATCTGCAACAACTGAAGCGAGATACCGAATCAGGCCGGAGAGATACGGAGGGAAACTCGGAATCAGTACAGGCATTAAACACCGGTCCCGTATCCACGACCGCCAGGCACGGGTCACGGACTTCGACGGGGCAGACAGGCACGTTCCGCCTAGCGCGAGTCTCAAAGGTCGTTGGCTCGCTGGCAGTGTTGCCGTTTGAAAATGTCAGTCGGGACCCAGAGAACGAATACCTGAGTGACGGGATCTCTGGGAGCCTGATCAATATCCTGGCGACGGTGCCAAGACTGCGCGTGATCGCGCAGAGTACTGTATTTCGGTACAAGGGCCGAGCNNGGAAGAATGATGCAAAGCGGCAGCTCTCTGCGCATCGGGACTGAGTTGGTTGATGTGGCGACAGGGTCCCAATTGTGGGGCGCGCAATTCGATCGCGAGGCTGGCGATATCTTTGCCATCCAGGACGAAATGTCCAAAGAGATATCGGGGAAATTGCGGTTACAACTCACGCGGTCCGAAAAAAAGCGACTCGTCAAACGCCACACGCAAGACGCGGCCGCCTACAGGCTCTACCTGCAAGGCCGCCATCATTGGAACAGGTGGACTGAAGAAGGGTTCTACAAGGCAATCGGGTACTTCGAGCAAGCGATCCAGAAGGACCCCAGCTACGCTCTCGCCTACACGGGTTTGGCTGAATCGTACGTGCTCCTGGGATGGAACAGCTATCTGCCGCCGAAGGAAGCGTTCCCTAAGGGCAAAGAAGCCGCGATGACCGCCCTGCGGGTCGACCCGGATCTCGCCGAAGCCCACGCATCTCTTGCGGCCCTGTTGTGGCTTCACGATTGGCAGTGGGAAGAGGCTGAGAAAGAATTCAAGCGCAGCCTCGAACTGAGTCCCACCTACCCAACTGCCAATCACTGGTATGCCGAATTTGTGATGACCATGGGGCGGCACGAAGAAGCTATCGCCAGGATGAAGAACGGCCAGGAACTCGATCCGTTGTCACTTATTATCAACGTCGCGGTCGGATGGGCCCTCTATCTTGGTCGCGGGTACGATGAAGCCGTCGAACAACTCCGGCGAACTGTCGAACTGGACCCAAACTATCCCGTCACGTACTGGATTCTCGGCCTGTTGCTCAGGAAAATGGGTCGCTGCGACCTAGCTATCACCGAGGGTGAGAAGGGGGTGAGCCTGTCATGCGGCGCTCCTCTGATGCGCGCGGCACTTGCACATACTTTCGGCACGGCTGGTAGAACAAAGGAAGCACTTCAGATCCTCGACGATCTCACAAAACTCGCGAAGCAAAAGTATGTCGCACCCTACTTCTTGGCCGGAATTCATATCGCCCTGGGAGAAAACGAGAGCGCGATTGAATACTTGGAGAACGCGTACGAAGAGCACTCCCACTGGCTTATCTATCTTCATATCGATCCGAGCATGGACGGCTTGCGGGACGATCTAGGTTTCCAAGACTTGTTGCGGCGTGTCGGCCTTCCCGCGCCGACGCTCGCTGCGCCGACCCTCGCGATCCCCGCCTGAAAAAAAGCGAACGCGAAGTATGCCAAGCTGGGCGACAGTCGGCGGCAGGAAACACTCTTCCAGCCCAGCCACGATCCACCATTGATTGACGCAGACGACGGTTCCATGAATGCTTGTCAAAGATTCTGGGCGGATGACGCGCAAGGGGAAATGTTGCGGATACGCATTGCGAAATCCTGCGATTTTAGGGCCAACTGAAGGGAAAATCGAACTTCGAAGTACAACGTTTCGTTGCCGGAAGCTCTATCTAACATCGACGCTGCAAGTCGTCCACAATCCTTAAGTTAGCGCTTATGAAAAGGGAAAGCCCCCGGGTAGCCCGAGCCTTTTTAGTCTGGCTAGTACTCTCTTAATTTCGCTGCGAAAGAAGAGTAACAGGGAGAGGACGGTGAGTGGCCAGACGAGAGCTCTAACGTATTCGAGGATGAGCTTCGCGATCTCCATGTTGCATCCTTCCTCATGCCTCCTAGAACGCGTCGATCCCCGTGATGCTCTGGCCGATGATGAGTGAGTGTATGTCGTGCGTGCCTTCGTAGGTTTTTACCGACTCCAGGTTCATCATGTGGCGCATGATGGGATAGTCGTCGGCCACGCCGTTGGCGCCGAGAATGTCGCGCGACAGGCGGGCGCACTCGAGCGCCATCCATACATTGTTGCGCTTCGCCATGGAGATGTGTTGAGGTTCGACCTTTCCGGCATCCTTCAGGCGGCCGACCTGCAACACCAGCAACTGCGCTTTGGTGATTTCGCTGATCATCCAGGTAAGCTTGTCTTGCACAAGTTGGTGGGAAGCGATGGGCTGATCGCGCCATTGCTTGCGCAGCAGGGAATATTGCAGCGCGCAGTCGTAGCAGGACATGGCGGCGCCGAGCGCTCCCCAAGCGATGCCATAGCGGGCCTGGTTCAGACACATCAGTGGGGATTTCAGGCCACCGGTTTTCGCCAGCAGATTTGATTCAGGGACACGCACGTCCTGTAGCGACAGACCGGATGTGACCGAGGCGCGCAACGACCACTTGCCATGGATGTCGTCGGCTTTGAAGCCGGGGCGGTCGGTTTCGACCAGGAAGCCGCGAATGCGATCGTTCTCGTTTTCGACTTTGGCCCAGATGATGGCGACATCGGCGATAGTGCCGGAAGTGATCCACATTTTTTCGCCATTAATCACGTATTCGGTGCCGACTTTTTTGGCCCGGGTGCGCATGCCGCCGGGGTTCGAGCCGAAGTCGGGTTCGGTCAGGCCGAAGCAGCCGAGCTTTTCTCCCTGCTGCATCGCCGGCAGCCAGGTCTGCTTCTGTTCGTCGCTCCCGAATTCGTAAATTGGATACATGCAGAGTCCGGATTGCACGCTCACGAAACTGCGGACGCCCGAGTCGCCGCGCTCAAGTTCCTTCGTCATCAGGCCGTATTCCACGTTGCCCATGCCGGCGCATCCGTAGCCTTTCAAGGATGCGCCGAAAAAGCCGAGATCGGCCATGGGCTTGACCAGTTCGCGAGGAAAGCGGCCGGCGCGGTTGCATTCCTCGATGATGGGGATCAAGTTATCTTCGATGAACTGCCGCGTGGTGTCGCGGACGAGGCGCTCTTCGTCGCTTAGCAGGGCATCGTATTGGATGAAATCGACGCCGCGAAA
>PLEA01000389.1 GCA_003136335.1 Acidobacteriaceae bacterium
CACAATAAAAATGTAGTGGCGTACCGCCAAGCCATGCGCGGACGGTAGCCGGCTCATTCCGAGCCGGAAGACGGAAGCCGAAAGCCGGAAGCCGCCGCAGCGCGTTGCTCCATCCACCCCTGAAGAATCAGCACTGCCGCCATCCGGTCCACTGCCTTCCCTCGCTTCTCGATCGACAAGTCGGTCTCGCGCAGCAGGCGGTTGGCCTCGGCCGATGTCAACCGCTCATCCCACAGATGCACCGGCAGCCGAAATCGCTTGCGTAATTCCTCGGCGAATATCTGCATCTTGTCGGACTGTATCCCTTCCGTGCCACTCATGCGCAGAGGCAGACCAACCACTATCTCCCTAACGTCGTATTCTTGAATCACCCGCTGCAGACTTTCAAAGTCATACCGTTTGTTTCGGCGCTGCAACGTTTCCAGCCCCTGCGCTGTAATCCCAAGCGGGTCCGACACGGCGACGCCGATTCTCCGGGAGCCCACGTCGAGGCCAAGAATCCGGCCTACAGAAAGTTCTCGCGCTTTCCCCGCAGTATGGTCTGAGAGCGAGTCTTTCGGATCAGAATCCACGGCCCGATTATATGCGCCGGGGGCCCGGTCGCTGACTTTGCGCCCCGGACTCCTTCTTTCAAAACCATCCCTTGGCGCCGCTTTAGCGTTTAAGCTATTCGTTTTCAATAACTTTAAGCGACATGGAAGTCAGACCCCAGCCAGACCCCAGCCTCGCTCCTTGCTTTCGCCCGCTGCGGAGAGTAGCATTATTGTAGGCCTTTTGACGTTTTTCTCCCTCGGACTTATCGCCTATCTGGGTGCCTAACATGAGCGGTACGGACTTGAATTTCCACATCGGCGACAAGGTCGTGTATCCCAATCACGGCGTAGGGATTATTGAACAAATCAGCAGTCGCTCGGTGGGGGCGACCATCGAGAAATTCTACCTTCTTCACATCAAAGCCAGCAGCCTCAAGGTAATGGTGCCCTGCCAAAACGCGGGCAGCGTAGGCCTGCGGCGCGTGGTTCGCAATGGCGAGATCCAAAAGGTCCTGGACGCTCTCTCGGTCAGCGAAAATGGCAGCAACGGCGACTGGAAAGACCGCTTCAAGGAAAATTCTGACCGCATGCGCACCGGCTCGCTGCTCGAAGTAGCCAGCGTCCTGAAGAGCCTGATCACTCTGCACCAGGCCAAGCCGCTTTCATTCCGCGAGAAAAAAATGCTGGAGCGCGCCCGCTACCTCTTGGTTAGCGAATTGGCCATGGCCCGCAATTGCGACGAATCCAAGGTCGAGGAGATCCTCACCACCGCCCTAGCCAAGTGCAAACTGCGCTTCCCCGAAGCCTCGGAATTCCAGGCCTAGGAACCCTCCCGCCTTTACGTCCAAACCACGAAGTGGAGAAGACGGATTGTTCTCCAGCCGCGAAGCGGCGAAAGACTGCAGCCCACGCCGTAAGGCGTGGGATAGAAAGCAGAAGATAAACAAGCCCCGGTGAGGCGAAAGAAGCCACCCCGTCGGCTCTGATGAAATGCACCACCCCTCGCTCGCATCCCCCCGGAGTTATAATGTGCGAAGCCTAGCCGGTACTCCATGACAGAGCTGATCAAACGAAAACTGCAGGAAGAAATCAACGCGCTCGAACACGAGCTGATTCACGAGCTTCCTAAAGAAATCAAAAAGGCTGCCGCCCTCGGCGACCTCAGCGAGAACGCCGAATACCACATGGCCAAGCAGCGCCAGGAGTTCGTCAAGGCGCGCGTCCGCCAACTGGGCAAGCGCCTCGCCGATCTGTCCATGGTCAATATGAACAATATTCCCCACGACAAAGTGGGACTGGGCTCCACCGTCAAAGTTTTCGACAACACGAAGAATGAAGAAATGAAATACAAGCTGGTGACCAGCGAAGAGTCCGACGTAGCCACGGGAAAAATCTCGACCACCTCGCCCATCGGTCGCGCTCTGCTCAATAGAAAGGTAGGCGACGAAGTGATCGTGGATTCGCCCAACGGCAAGCGCGAACTGGAAATCCTCAGCCTCAGCACCATCCACGACGAGATTGAACCGGAGAAAGCGGGCGCATAATGTCCGCATCGTCGTCCGGATCATCGTCCTCCATCAGCTGGACCAGCGCCTTCGGTCGCGCCTGCGGAGTCCTGCTCGACACCATCGTCCGCTGGCTCGCTCTCTCCCGCATCAATCCCAACGTCCTCACTTTCATGGGCCTGGTAGTCAACACCTGGGCCGCCATTCTGTTCGGCTCGGCCAACGCCTCCAACCAGAAACGCATGTTCATCTATGCCGGCCTGGTCATCATCTTCTCCGGCTTCTTCGATCTGGTGGACGGCCAGGTCGCCCGCGCCACCAACCGCGTCACCCGCTTCGGCGCCTTCTTCGACTCGGTAGTCGACCGCTACAGCGACGCCTCCCAATTCCTGGGCCTGCTTGTCTACTTCGCCCGCGGCGGCCGCTTCTTCTACGTAGTCCTCGCCGCCTTCGTCATGATCAGCGCCATCATGGTCAGCTACACCCGCGCCCGCGCCGAGAGCCTAATCGGCTCCTGCCGCGTCGGCTTCATGGAGCGCCCCGAACGCCTGGTCCTGGTAATCCTCGGAGCCCTCTTCAACCGCATGGCCCCAGTCCTCTGGGTAATCGCAGTCCTCTCCACAATCACCGTAATCCACCGCATGCGCTACACCTGGACCCGAACCCAAGACCCACCAGTCTCACTGACGCCAGGCCAAGCCGCCTAAACTCCCTCCGATTGTCATCCCGAGCAAAGCGAGGTACCGAGGTGTCTGCCAGCGCTAGGGTGCTCCATCCTAATCTCGCCGCACTTTGGCAAGATTAGGGTGGGGATTTTGATCTCTCGCAGTCTCCCAAATCGTTCAAATGTGGAAGCCGCTGGGGGTAGACTGAAAATCGTCTTTCACACGGACGATCCCCATGCTCACAGCCGCGCTCGTGATGTTCCTTATATTCCTCATCACACCGCCGCTCCTGCTCCGCTTCCGCAAACGATGGGTAGCATCCTTCAACCTCAAAGTGACAAACAAAATCACTGCCCCATTCGCAACCTGGCTGCCAGGATTCGGCGTGATCACCCACATCGGACGAAAATCAGCCCGCCGCTACCGCACTCCAGTCAACGTCTTTCGCGCTCCCGAGGGATTCCTCATAGCCCTCACCTACGGACCAGACAGCCACTGGGTCCAAAACGTCCTGGCCGCCGGCAGCGCCGAACTCGAAACGCGCCACACAAAATATCATCTCTCCGCCCCCGCCGTAGTCCACGGCCCCACCCGCCACCGCTTCCCCCTGCCCGTCCGAATCGCCCTCCGAATCCTAGGCGCCGCCGACTTCCTGCAAGTTTCCAGCTCCCAAGCAACCTAGCTTGATCCCTTGCGCGAATTACGCGCTTAAGATTTTGCCCCGATCCGACCCTATCGACTTCCCGTAACTCCGCGGAAGCAAGGAATTTAGCTACAAGGTATCCAAAAAATAACAAGTATCGATATCCCTTCCAGTCGCCGGAACACTCCCAACTCGCTCCTGCTAGACTATCCGGTCGTATCGCTGATTTTGCGAGTGACGATTTTACGCAAAACGATTCTGGGGACAACTCTTGCCGACTGATCCCGTTCTCGTCATTCACGGCGGCGCGTGGGCCATGCCCGACGACATGGTCGACGCCCACATCCGCGGCATCAACCACGCGCTGGCTGCGGGATGGCGCGTGCTCGAGCGTGGCGGCGCGGCGCTCGACGCGGTCGAGGAAGCCGTCGTCATCATGGAAGACGACGAGACCTTCGATGCCGGGCGCGGCAGCTTCCTCAACCGCGACGGCAAAGTCCAACTCGACGCGCTCATCATGGACGGCGCCACGCTCCGCGCCGGAGGCGTCGGCTGCGTCGAACGCCTGCGCAATCCGGTGCGCGCCGCGCGCAAGGTTCTCAGCGAAAGCCCGCACGTTTATTTTGTCGCTGAAGGCGCCGAGCATTTCGCCGCGGAACACGGCATCGCGCTGTGCAACAACGCAGACCTCGTCATCCCGCGAGAAGTTGAGCGCTTGCGCGAGTACCAGGCGGAAGCCGCGCAGCGTGATTCGTCGCACAATGGCAACGATTTATTCGCGCCCGAGATTTCTCATGACACTGTCGGCGCGATCGCGCTCGACCGCAACGGCAACATCGCCGCCGCAACCTCGACCGGCGGCACGTTGAACAAAGCTCCCGGGCGTCTCGGCGATTCGTCACTGATCGGTTGCGGCTGTTACGCGGATAACGAGAGCGCCGCCGTTTCCACCACCGGATGGGGCGAGCCGATTATGAAGTTAGTGCTGGCCAAGTGGACCGCCGACCGTATCTCTGCCGGCAATCTGCCCGAGTGGGCCGCGCAGGAAGCGATGAACTATTTGAAACAGCGATTGCACGGCCACGGCGGAATTATCGTGCTGAATCCGCAGGGCCACATCGGCATCGCCCACAACACCCCGCGCATGGCCTGGGCGTTTAAGACGGTGAAGACGCAGGAAGCGGGGATCGAGCGCAGCGCTACTTAGCGGTTAGTGGTTAGCGGTTAGTAAGGACTCGAATGGATATACTAGCCACGAACCACTTCTGCTACAGCCAGCCTTTGGTGCGCGCAATGCGCGCGGCTTCCACGCGATTACTCGCACCCAATTTGCTGATCGCTTCGGAAAGATAATTTCGCACCGTGCCGTCGGAGAGACCCAGTTCGCCAGCGATATCGCCGCTGGCCATGCCTTCGCCGGCCAGGCGCAGCACCTGCCGTTCGCGGTCGGTGAGCGGATCCATCTCGCCCCAGGCTTCGGTTGCGAGTTCGGGATGAATGACTCGCAAGCCTTGGTGGACGCGGCGTACGGCATCTGCGAGTTCCTCCGCGCGCATGTCTTTCAGCAGATATCCCAACGCTCCTGCTTCGAGCGCGCGGCGCAAATATCCCGAGCGCGCAAACGTGGTGACGATGACGACGCGCGTCCCCGTGCGCCGCCGCTTTAATTCCGCCGCCACGTCGAGCCCGCTCATGTGCGGCATTTCAATGTCTGTGATGAAGACGTCGGGTTTGTGCATGAGTACGGCTTCGAGCGCCTCTTTACCGTTACGCGCCTGTCCCACGACAGAAATGTCGCCTTCGATTTCGAGCAGCGCCGCGAGCGCACCGAGCACCATACCTTGATCTTCGGCGAGTACGACACGAATGGTCTTGCGGCTTTCTTTCGTAGCTTCTCTGGCGTTTTCTTTTACGGGATTCAATGCGGAGAGCCTTCGCGTTTCGGCGTTACTTCTTTAAGAGGAAGCGTGACGGTGAGGGTGGTGCCCGCTTCGGTGCTGCGGTCCAGCGTGCCTCCCAGCATTTCGACCCGTTCGCGCATGCCGCGCAATCCATTGCCTTCGCCGTTGGAAGTGCCGCATCCGTCGTCGTGAATCTCGAGACGGCAAGAGCCGTTCTGTTGCTCGAGGCGCATGCGGCAAGTGCGGGCCTGCGCGTGACGGACCACGTTAGTGACGGCCTCGCGTACGGCAAGTGACAGCACGCTCTCCTGCACGGCGGGAAGTTTCACCGTGGTCGCAGCATCGCATTGCACGGTCAGGCCGGCGGTCTCCAACGTCGACTTCGCTTGCGCCAGCTCAGCCACCAGGCCTAGCGAACGATATCCGCGAATGGCATCGCGCACATCGGACAATGCCTGGCGTGAGATTTGTTCCACCTCGCGGATTTCTTTTCCCGCCCGCTGGGGATCGCGGTCCAGCAGTTTGCCGGCGAGTTCTGACTTCAGCGTGATCACCGACAGCGTGTGTCCGAGGACATCATGGAGATCGCGCGCAATGCGCTCGCGCTCGGCCACCTTGGCCAGGTT
>PLEA01000295.1:0-15473 GCA_003136335.1 Acidobacteriaceae bacterium
TTATTGCCTTTGTTGGATTGCGCAATGCCAAGCTGGTAGTTGCAAATTCGGCCACCTATGTTGGCCTGGGAAACTTCGCCGACAAAGAAGTGCAGATCGCATGCCTGGGCCTCTGCCTAACGATGGTACTGATGTCGCGGAAACTTCACGGAGCAATTCTTATCGGCGTCTTTGGCACGGCATTGCTTGGGATACTTCGAGGAATTACGAATTGGCCAGCGGCAATTTTTGCCATGCCGCATCCCTCTTCCACTTTTCTGCAACTGGATTTTCGCGGCGCCCGACATCTGGGCTTACTCGAAATCCTGTTCGCATTCCTGTTTGTCGATCTCTTTGACAACGTCGGTACTCTGGTGGGTGTCTGCGAACAGGGCGGCTTTGTCAAGGACGGCAAGGTTCCCCGCGTAGGCCGCGTCCTGGTTGCAGATGCGGTGGGAACCATCTTCGGTGCCTTGACCGGAACGTCGACGGTGACGAGTTACATCGAAAGCGCAGCCGGAGTTGCCGCCGGGGCCCGTACCGGTCTGAGCAATGTTGCCGTCGCCGCACTCTTCCTGCTGGCCACCTTCTGCTCACCGCTGGCCACTGCGATTCCAGCCTACGCAACGGCCCCGGCGCTGATTTTGGTTGGCGTTCTGATGACGCAATCCATCGCAAAAATCGCCTGGCAAGAATTCAGTGAGGCCGTCCCCGCATTCATCACCATGCTGGCCACGCCTCTTACCTTCAGTATCGCGACCGGCCTCAGCCTCGGTCTAATTTCCTACACCGTCGTGAAAGTTGCGTCGGGGAAGATTCGTGAAATAAACGCGCTCATTTGGATACTCACGATCCTATTCATTCTGCGTTACGTTTATCTGGCCGCGGCTTAGAAACCTCTCGCAGATTCCAATGGTTGCTAGTTGCTGCGATTGCGAACCAATACCAGGTCCGTTACCACGGGAACTCCATGCGCGATCTTTACGTGAAGGAGGGCTTCAAAAGGCTTCAGTTCGCTCGGCTTCGAGACTTTCAGTCGTGTCAGCAATTCCATGACCGAGTCTTCCCGGCAAACATATTCGACCGCAGCCTGGGTGCCGAAGGTCGTATCACCGGCCAGGATCAAAATGGACCGTGACGGGTCGAGCCCGGGCAAAAGGCTGACGACCGCATAGTCTTCCGTGGTCGGCTGATTTGCAGCCGTTCCCAGGAATGTTTTGGGCTCACCGGGCAACGGATGAACATTCAGTACGGCAAGGTCCCCTTTCCGAGGCCCGGAATCGAGACGCCGGAAAACGAATTCCTGGGTTCCTGGAATATCCAGCAGGGTGAGATTTTCGGAGGGAGAGCCCACGAAAATCAGATCGTTGTTCTTAGCGTCGTCCAGCGAGAACAGGGCGCCGCGCTTAACGCGAATCGGGCGATTCAGCAGAGCGAAAACATGGTCGAGTTCGTGAATGGCCAACACCTCTCCCACGCCGGTGTAGTGATCGAGAATAAAGGCGCGCGTGTCGGATGAGGGGTTGAAGTAGCGCATCCCGGTCTCCGGCCTGCCGACAAAGCTCCCATTGCTGAAAATCACCCAGGGCTGCTGTGGTCCGGTCAAGAAACGATTCCAGAAAATCTGATAGGCGGCAGGAACAGCCTGACTGGCGGCAGCCTGCATGCGCATGCGCTGCGACAGCAGAATGGCGGTCGTCGCCAAAGACGCGGCCAGCACAACGGAGAAAACTGCAACGGCGATTACCCACCCACGAGTGAAACGAACACCCTCTTCTTTTTTCGCCCTAGGCTCGAAAACCGCAGGAGCCGCGGGTTGGACTCCTGATTTGGGAGCGCGCAGCTGGAACGTCAGGGCGTACGAGCCCTTGGGGATCTCGACCACGATGGGATCATCGGGGCCTTCGTGCGCGTAGTATTCGGCGAGCTTTATTCGCAGGCGCCCGGCTTGCACCCGGACCGTGGAATCGCTCTGGGGATCGAATCCGGCGGGGCGGCCCAGAACTTCGGTAGCAATTTGATACTCCTTCAGGGCGATGCCAGGGTGATCGAGCGAATGCTCGGCGAGATAGCGCAGCAGTTTGCACAAAGATTCCGAGCTGTGCAGACTATGACTTTTAATAAGTTTATCTATTTGCTGGAAGTATTGCTCCCGGCCGACCGCGAAAGTATGAGTAGCAGCCATATCACTTGCAAGTAACAGAACTACCTATCTCACTGCAACGCTGGGACTTTCACTGTGTAACGGTATCAGACCTAGTGAAACTTAATCCAGATAATTGTTTTGTACTACGACTGCATAGTCTGTGACCACAATCACCCTCTGCATTTCCGGGGCACTTCGTATTGAACAAGTTTTAGGAGGAAGTTCATGAAAAGGTCAGTCTGGCTCTCAGTCGCTGTGTTCAGTCTACTGTGCAGTCTGTGGGTGCCGAGCGCACTCGGTCAGGCCGTCTACGGCAGCATCTTGGGCACCGTGACCGATCCGTCCGGCGCAGCCGTTACTGGAGCGAAAGTCACGGTTACCAGCCAGACCAAGAATGTGTCGACTGAGACCACGACCAATGAGAGTGGCAACTTCTCCGCCACGCACTTGATCCCAGACGTCTATTCTGTCCGGATCGCAGGTACCGGCTTCAAGACCTTGGAGTTTAAGGACATTCAAGTGTCCGCCGACAACGGCTCGAAAGTAGATGGCCAGTTCCAGGTCGGCTCTGCCAGCGAGCAGGTCGAAGTGACCGCCGAGGCGCCGCAACTCAAGACCGACCGCGAGGACGTGTCGATCGAATTTAACGCCCGGATGGTGGAAGATGCCCCCATCTTGAATAGGAATTTCACGTCCTTCGAACTCCTATCTCCGGGCACGCAGAAGCTCGTGGGCTGGAGCCACGCAGCGACGGAGAATCCGCAAGGCGGCCAGCAGATTTTCGTGAACGGCCAGCATTTTAGCGGGACAGCCTTTGAATTGGATGGAACCGACAACCAAGATCCGATCTTGGGAATTATTGTGGTTAACCCGAACCTGGATGCGATTCAGGAAGCCAAGATCTCGCTGGGCAATTACGACGCGGAGTTCGGCAAAGCTGTGGCTGGGGTTGTGACGGTCCAAACCAAGTCCGGCAGCAATGAAGTTCACGGCAGCGCAAGCTGGTTCCGGCGCACGGACGCTTTGGCGGCGCGCGACCCATTCACTCAGTTCGCGCCTGACCCAGTGACTGGCCGGTTGATTCCTTCTTCGCGCTGGCAGCAGTTTGCCGGTACGGTTGGCGGTCCCGTTATCAAAAACAAATTGTTTTTCTTTGCCGACTACCAGGCGACACGGCAGAAGAACGGTATCAGCAACCAGGAGTCGATCCCGACCGCTCTTTTGGAAAGCACTTGCAAGGCGGGCGGCACCTTCTGCAACTTCAGCGACTACGCCGCGAAAATTGGCAATGGAAAAGCGGGAGACCCCACCAACTATATCTATGACCCAAACACCGGTTCGCCTTTGACCGGAGCCGGTCGCTTAGCCTTCTGCGGTATACAAGGGGATGTCGCCCCTGGAGCTTGCCTCCCCCAGAACAACTTCATGGTTCCACTGAGCGCCGTGTCTGCAGCATCGCTGAATTTGCTGGCAGCCTTTCCCAGTCCCACCAGCAGTGGTCCGACCAACAACTTCGTGGGATCCGGCGCGGGGCCGTATAACCAGAACAGCTTTGATACGCGCATCGACTTTGCCGCTAGTTCGACCCTTAGCGTGTTCGGTCGCTTCAGCCTTGATTACTTCAGCCTGTCCGGCGCGCCCAGCTTGGGTGCAGTAGGCGGCGTGGGTTATGGCCCAGGCGGTCTCTCGGGAAGCTCGAACGTGCATAACTACAGCTTGGCCACTGGTGTCACCAAAACCTTTAGTTCGACCCTGCTCGGTGATTTTCGCTTCGGCTATTTCAAGTACAACCCGCTGACGAACAAGCCAGATGCCGGGAAGGCAGCAATGACGGCATTCGGCATCCCCAACGCGAACATGGGGGACAATTTCACCTCCGGCTTGGGCGAGTTTGACATGGACGGCGTTGGAAGCAACTTCGGTGACGGTTTGGGCGTCGGGCGCTGTAACTGTCCTCTGATTGAAAGAGAGCAGCAGTTTCAGTTTGTCGGCAACGTCACGAAGATCCATGGCAACCACCAGTTTAAGTTTGGTGCGGACGTCCGTTACGCCCAAAATCTGCGCGTGCCAAGCGACTCCAATCGCACTGGTGTATACGCCTTCAGCCACCTGGCTACCTCGAACGCGGGTAACGGTGGCCTCGACTGGGCTACGTTTATGCTCGGCGATGTCACCAGTCTCGGACGTTACGTTAGCACCAGCGTGAACGCCGCAGAACGGCAGCATCGCATGTTCTACTACGGTCAGGACACCTGGCGCGTCACGACAAAGTTAACGGTAAATTATGGGCTGCGCTGGGAGGTCTACTTCCCCGAGTATGTAAATGGCAAGGGGAACGGTGGATTCACCAACATCGCCTTGGGCGACGGGCACGACCGCGTAGCCGGATACGACAGCATCGGGATGAACGGCAACATCAACAATAAATGGAGTTACTTCGCTCCACGCCTCGGCGCTGCTTACCAGTTGGACCAGAAAACGGTGGTTCGCTTGGGCTATGGACGCAGCTTCGACATGGGTGTGTTCGGTTCGAACTTCGGGCACGCGGTCACGCAAAACCTACCCGTCTTGGCCAGCCAGTCGGTCCAGGCCGTGAACAATAACGTCAACGCCACCAACAACAACATACCGGCCTTCAAGTTGGACGCAGGGCCGCCAATCTTCGTATTCCCGACTGTTCCGGCGAATGGTTTGCTGCCGCTGAATGGGCCGGCGGGCAACCTGCAACCGCATATCCGCCCAACCTTCCAACGACTGCCAACGCTTGACGCATGGAACGCGACTGTGCAGCGTCAGCTAAACAACAATACGTCGCTGGAAGTTGCTTACATCGGCAATAAGGGCACGAACGGGTTCGCCGGAGACGGTAACACTTACAACGTCAACCAGCCGTCAATTGTAGGATGTGCTGGAAAGGGCTGCAGCACAGGAGTGCCGCAGAGCCAGCGCCGCCCGTTCTTCGACAAGTTCACTTACCCTGATTGTTCGACAGCGAATGTGGGCGCGATTGTGGCAGGCACGTGCGGCAACACGGGCGTACCCCTGGCGGATCAGTTGACCTGCTGCTCGACGGACCAGGGCAACTATCTTGGAAACAACGCCAGCAGCATCTACAACGCGTTGCAAGTAAAAGTGGACAAGCGGTTCGCGCGCGGGCTGCAGTTCCTCACGCACTATACGTTCGCGCACGCGGACAAGTACGACAGCAATTACTACGCGATCAGCCATCCCCTCTCATACGGTCCGGACGATCAGGTCCGGAATCACGTCTGGGTAACCAGCCTGGTGTATGAACTGCCCGTCGGGAAAGGCAAAAGCTTCGCCGGAAACGCTGGCAGGGCCGAGGACTTGATTATTGGCGGATGGCAGATCACGGGTACCACAAATTGGAGTAGCGGGTTGCCTTGGACTCCCAGCACTAACGAGTGCGGAAACGAGGAAGATGTAGGCGTGTGCCGCCCGAACAAGGGGTCTGGATCCTTCCCCTTGGGCGCGGGCTCGTTGCAGCATCCGGCAGGAGCGAATCCTTATGTTCAGTTCTTTAAACCCTTGGCCGCGCTGACTGGTCCGTTCGCCGATCCGGGGATCGCGAATCTAGGTAACATTGGTTTCGACAGCTACCGAGGACCGCGGGCGTTCTTCGCAGACGCTGCAATCTTCAAGAACTTCTCGATTACCGAGCGCGTGAAAGCGCAATTCCGTATGGATGCCTTCAACGTGTTCAATCACCCAGTGCTGGGCTTTAACGCCAACCAGGGAAACACCTGCATCGACTGCGGCGGCAACGCTGGCCAAATTACGGACATCGAAGCCGACTCTTCGCCGGGTTCCACCACCGGTATGCGTCAACTCGAGTTCGCGTTGAAGATCAGTTTCTAGACCCACCACGGAGTAATTCACAGAGGGATTCCTTCGGGAGTCCCTCTTTTTATCTGCGCTGAAGTCACAAGATCCCAACCGATCCCCGTGAATCGACCATGAAAAAGAAAGTCGTAGGACTGGGCGAAGTGCTCTGGGACCATTTGCCGGAGCGTACGTGTCTCGGCGGTGCGCCGGCAAACTTCGCCTACATTACGACTCTCATGGGAGATCAGGGGATTGTGGCCAGCCGCGTCGGCGAGGATTCGCCGGGATTGGAAGCGTTGCGGCGCATGGAGGAACTCGGGCTCGACATCGATCATGTACAGACGGACCGGCAGCGTCCAACGGGCACGGTGAAAGTGGAACTCGACGGCAAGGGGCTGGCGCGATTTGAGATTGCGCATCCCGTAGCCTGGGATTCTTTGCAGTGGACGCTGGATTGGCAGCATCTGGCTGAAAAGGCGGATGCGGTTTGTTTTGGATCGCTGGCGCAACGGTCGCAGGAAAGCCGTGCGACCATTCGACACTTTCTTCGCGATACCTTCCCGGGCGCAGTGAAAGTTTTCGACGTCAACCTGAGACAGTCCTACTACTCGCAGGAAGTTCTTTCGGAATCGATGAGGCTGGCGGACATCGTTAAGCTGAACGACGAAGAACTGCCGAAGATCATGAGCCTGAGCAAGGGTCCACACAAGGATGAGTTGTCGTCGGCGCAGTGGTTGATCCGCACTTATGATTTGAAAGTGGTCTGCATCACGCGGGGCGGCCGGGGAAGCCTGCTGGTGCGGAGCAGGGACTCAAGCGAGCATCCGGGTTTTCGAGTCCGAGTGGCGGACACGGTGGGATCGGGAGACGCCTTCACCGCAGGTCTGGTGCACGAGTATCTGCACGGCGCGCCTCTGGATCTGATGAACGAAGTCGCGAATCTGGTGGGAGCCTGGGTGGCCAGCGAAGTGGGCGCAATGCCCGCACCGAAACGCGGCGCGCTGGAGCACTCCCTGGCCGAAATTCGCTGACAAGCAGAGTGCGAAAACTTTCGTCTAAAGACACGTTGCACGCAACCCTCCTACGGTCTGGACCGTACTCTTAGGAACTTCTCGCGATAGGCGGCATCGCGGAAGGCTTCGGTACCTCCGGGGCGCGTCGTCGAGAGAGCTCCCGCCAGATTTCCGCTCGCGAGGCACGCTGATAAGTCTGCGCCGCGCACGTACTGGTGCAGGAAGCCGGCGTCAAAACTGTCCCCCGCTCCGACCGTATCCATGGGCACGACGTCTTCCGCGGGGCTGGCGAAGCGCTCGGCGCCGCGCTGGGCCAAAGCCCCTTTTCGGCCGAGTTTCACCACAACCACGGGTACCAGCTGAGAAAGCTTATGGATTGCGGCTTCCAGGTCGTCGGTCCCCGCCGCCTTGCGCGCTTCGCGTTCGTTGGGCAGAAAAACATCTACGTAGCGTAGAATTTCGTGCAGGCCGCCTTCCCACTGATCTTCGGGATCATCATTGCTATCGAGAGAGATCGTGAGCCCCTTCGCTTTGAGCCATTGAAATAGCTCACCGATCCGCGGACGCAATCCTCGCTGCAAGTAATAGGACGACAAGTGAAAGTGACGCGAGTCGGCGAGGGCATCGAGATCAAGATCCTCCCAGGAAGTTTCTGCAATCGTTCCTGCATAGGTGAGGATGTTGCGCCACGATCCGTGGTGCAAGATCACGGTGAGACCGGTCGTGGTCGTGCCGGGGACGGTACGAACGCGCGCTACGTCCACGCCGCTTTGCCGAAGGCGATCCAGTGCAATCTGTCCCAGCGGATCGTCGCCGATGCGGGATTGAAATCCGACGCGGCTGCCGAGTGCGGCGAGATTGTGCGCCACGATCGCGGAGGAGGAACCGAGCGTGAGCATCATACGGTCGGCGAGCAGTTCGCGCTCCGGCGGAAGTTGCTCGGGAAGGCCGTAGAGAATGAGGTCGAGATTTAGTTCGCCGGCAATGGTGACGTCAAAACGTGGCATGGAGGGCGCCGGCATCAGACGAGAGTGACTTCGACTCCCGCCTGCTTCAGGGCGCGAAGATCGGATCTTGGGACCCCACGGTCGGTAATGACTTCCTGCAGCGCCGACGGCGGGACGATCAACGACAGACTGCGCCGGCCGAACTTGCTGGAGTCACAGACCGCCACGGTTTTCTTTGCGACCTCGACCATCACGCGGTTGACTTTCGCTTCCAGCAGATTGGGCGTGCTCAATCCGAAGTGAACGTCGAATCCATCGACACCCAGAAACAGTAGGTCGGCGCTGAGCCGGCGCAGCGTTTCCTCGGCGATCGGGCCAACCAGCGAAAAAGAATTCTTGCGCAACGTGCCGCCGGTCAAGATCACCTCAATCGCGGTCCCGGCCAGCTCAGCGGCAATGTTGACCGCGTTGGTAATGATCGTGAGGTTTTGGAAGTTGCGCAGCGCGCGGGCGATCGCGGTGGTGGTGGTGCCGGAGTCGAGAATCAGGACCTGGCCCTCCTTCACTTTCTCCACGGCGTTTTCGGCGATGCGCAGTTTTTCCTTATGATGGAGTTTTTCTTTTTCGCGCAGCGTTGGATCTTCGAGGGCACCTTCACGTGACGGAAGTGCTCCTCCGTGCGTACGATGAACCAGACCGTGAGCGTGGAGGATTTCGAGATCTTTGCGAATCGTAACCTGCGAGGTTTCGAACTGCCGGGCGAGTTCAGTAACTAAAACCCGGCCTTGGCGGCTTAACAGATCGAGAATGGCACGACGTCGTTCTTCGTTGAGCACCGGGAGTCGCTTGCGGCGGATCGTAGTTTACACGATGGATTTGTGCAGCTCGCTTTCTTTTTATAGCGTTTTGTTTCGTTTGTCCAGCGCAAAGGTTGAGCTCGCATGCGGATGCGAGCGCAGTTGAACAACTGGAAGACCAATCATTGCCTTGGCCGCCTTCCCAATCCTGTTGTTCGTAGCACGATCGTAGAACGACCATCGCCTTCCTGCCCTGTCCTACGAAGCTGCGGAAACCGCCGCGGGCAAACTGGCCGTCTGTCGTAGCGGTTCTGCCAACGCGCGCATAACCTTGCCGAACCCGGCGAAGTCGAGAGATTGAGGACCATCCGAGAGAGCGCGTTCCGGACACGGGTGCACCTCGATAATCAGTCCGTCGGCGCCGACCGCGACTGCTGCGCGGGAAACCGCGGCAATCAGGCTCTGCTTGCCAGTTCCGTGCGAAGGATCGGCGATCACCGGCAGGTGCGACAGATCGCGCGCCAGCGCGACAGCCGCCAGGTCGATGGTGTTGCGCATTTCGGTTTCGAAGGTCTTAATGCCGCGCTCGCACAGCACGACTTGCTGGTTGCCTCCAGACAGCAGGTATTCAGCGGCGAGCAGCCACTCCTTCACTGTGGCGGACGGGCCGCGCTTCAGCAGGATCGGCTTGTTGACGGTCGCCAGACGGCGCAGCAGCGCGAAATTCTGCATGTTGCGCGCTCCCACCTGCAGCATATCCACGTGCTCGCAGATAACGTCGACATCCTCGGTGCTCATCACCTCGGTGACTACCGGAAGGCCGGTTTCTTCGCGAGCTTCCCGCAGAATCTTGAGCGCCTCCAGACCGAGGCCCTGAAAGTCATAGGGGGAAGTGCGCGGTTTGTAGGCTCCTCCGCGCAGCATGGCGGCTCCTGCGCGCTTTACGGCATGAGCCGTGTCCAGCAATTGCGCGCGCGATTCCACAGAACACGGCCCAGCGATGACCACGACTTCGGGGCCGCCGATCGCGACGCCGTTTATCTTCACCACGGTGCGCTCAGGCTTCACCTGACGGCTTACCAGTTTGAAGGGCTGAGCAATTGCCACGACGTTGTCCACTCCGGGAGCAACCTGAAGGGCTTCGATCTCGTGGCGCCGTCCGCTGCCCACCGCGGCGACAATGGTCCGCTCGGTGCCGCGCGTGACGTGAGGTTGATACCCGGCTTCGCGGATACGCTCAATGACGTGGTTAATCTCCTGCTCGGTGGCTTTCTCTGACATGTTGACAATCATTGGGCTGGTTCTCCTTTTGTGAGTTTCTTAAAAAGAAAAGCCGCGATCCCTGATCGCGGCTTGCTGCTGAAGCTTGGTTCCGTTTAGGTGGCCGTCAGTGGCTCAACCTCACCCCAAGCTGCCCCGCAGCCGCTGCTCCTGGAAACCAGAAGTAAGCCGTTAACGCGTTGCCTGGAGTAAATCGTGTCATAAGAGTTTCTGTCGCTGTAAATCAGACGAGGGCTGCGAACTGCCGCCTATTGGATCGAACTGGCTGCGTTTGAGAACACAGTATTGGCATTCGACCCGATCAAGCGAACCGTCCCCACCACCAAAACCAGAATAACAGCCAACATCACTGCGTATTCGGCGATGTCTTGTCCCGCATCTTCCGACCAAAGCCGATGAATCAATTTGTACATTTCATCTCCTCCAGGCTATCTGTCAGTTTCTTGAGAGAGAAGGACTGAACTTAAACTTAGTAAAGACCATGATGCACGCGGCCAACGTACTTGTCAATGAGGTTGTGCGATTTTCCATAGCAGAATCAGCGCTCCGCAATGCCCGCCGGAGCCCCGGTTTGGGCGATATTCGAGTTTACTGGGGAGAACTGTTGGGGAAGTAATTCCTGAGCGGACTGCTGGGCGTATTGCAGAACCCGGTTCGGCAGGATGCCGAGATAAAGTGTAGCCACCATGCTGACCGCGAGCGCCAGTCCCAATCCAAATGGGATCGGAGTAGTGGGGACCTCCTTGCGCGACTCACGCATGTACATCACGACAATGATGCGAAGGTAGTAATAGGCGCCGATCGCGCTGTTGATTACGCCGATGAGCGTGAGCCAAATCAAGTGGGCTTTCACTGCGGCGCTGAAGACGTAGAACTTGGCAAAGAAACCGCCGGTCATGGGAATGCCGATTAGCGAAAGCAGGAAAATGGTGAGCATAGCCGCCAGCAGCGGCGAAGTGCGGCCGAGACCTTCGTAGTCTTCCAGGGACACGTAACGCTCGCCTGCGTTGCCGAAATGGCTGACCACGGCGAAGGCGCCCACGTTCATGGCGGCATAGGCTGCCGTGTAGAACATGGCGGCGGAAATTCCGGCGACGGAATTCTCCGGGGTGGTCATGGCGAAGGCCATCAGCAGATAGCCGGCGTGGGCGATGGAAGAGTAGGCCAGCAGGCGCTTGACGTTGTTCTGCACTAAAGCTCCCACGTTGCCCAACGTCATGGACAGCGCAGCAGCCACCCAGAGGAGCCAGAACCGGCCCGGCGCATTGATGGTGAATACCACGCGCAACAGTACGGCGAACGCCGCCGCTTTCGGCGCCGTCGACATGAAACCCACGACCGGCGCCGGAGCGCCTTCGTAGACGTCGGGAGTCCAAACGTGGAAGGGAGCAGCTGCGACTTTGAATCCCAGCCCAACAAACATTAGGGCCATGGCCACGTACACCAGCAATTGCACCGGGCCGGCCTGCAGCTTCAGACTGATGAGATCGATGTTGGTAAATCCCGTAGCGCCGAACATAAGCGCCACTCCGTACAGGAAAAATGCAGTGGCGAACGAGCCCAGCAGGAAATACTTCAGTGACGATTCGCTGCTCGAAGCCTCGTTGCGGCGAAATCCCGTCAGAATATAAGTGGAGATCGAGGAAATCTCAAGGGCAATGAAAATTAAAACCAACTCGACCGCCGAGGACATCAGCGCCATGCCGACCGCACCAAAAAGAATGAGTGCATAATATTCCCCGGCGCGAATTCGCTGCACCGCCATGTATTCGAACGAACTAAGAATCACGACGGCCGCGATGCCAACCACCAGAAAATGGAAGAACACGCTGAAGTTGTCGATCTTCACCATGTTCGAGAACGCCAGCCCAGGCGACTGCGCCATATACCAAGTGGCGACGAGGCCAGCGACCGTACCCCCGAGCGCAATAAAGCCGAGCAGTTTCTGGCTCTTTTCCTCATCCACCAGGGGATCGAGCACCATGACCACGATACCGAAGGCGGACAGCACAAGTTCCGGCAGAATGCGAATATAATCCACGCCCTGCGGAATCGTCTGCAACAACTCTGCCGGCCACAGGAAACTCGTCATTGGCCCACCACCTTGCCAACGACTTGTGTGAACGGTGTGAGCGCAGCCTGCACTGCTGGATCAATCGCACCCAGCCACAGAATCGGAGCCACTCCCATCACCAGCGCGGCCACGGCGCAGGGCCACACGGCCGCTTTCTCAAACCCAAAAAGATCGTGCAACGAGTTGTTCACCGGGTTCGTGACTTTGCCGTAAAACACTCGCTGGTACATCCACAGGAGATAACACGCGCTCCAAATCACGCCAGTCGCGCCGAGGATTCCATAGACTGCCTTCGCCTGAAACGCACCGCTCAGCACCAGAAACTCGCCAATGAATCCGTTAAGCAGGGGAAGTCCAACCGAAGCGAGCACGATGAATAGATACGAGGCCGCATAGATGGGCATGGGAGCGGCGAGACCACCGAACTCCGAAATCTCATACGTGTGGCGGCGTTCGTGAAGGATGCCCGCCAGCATGAAAAGCCCGCCCGTGGAAACTCCATGAGCCAGCATGACGAACATCGCGCCGTTTAATCCCGCCTGAGTGAAGCTGAAGATTCCCAGCACCACAAAGCCCAAATGGCTGACCGAAGAGTACGCGATCAACTTCTTCATATTCGGCTGCACCATGGCCACCAGCGCGCCGTAAATAATTCCGATCAGCGCCAGCGTCATAATCCAAGAGGCATTGTTGCGAGCTTGCTCCGGGAACAGCCCCAGGTTGAAGCGCAGCATGCCATAGGTGCCCATCTTCAGTAGCACTCCAGCCAGCAGCACAGATCCAGCGGTCGGTGCTTCGACATGTGCATCCGGCAACCACGTATGGAACGGAAATAGCGGAACCTTCACCGCGAAAGCCAGGAAAAATCCGAGGAAGAGCCATTGCGCTGCCGCCGGAAAATTCGCTACTCCGCCGCGCGCGATCTGATCGCGAATCACGACGAAATCAAAACTACCCGTATGCGCGTAGAGCCAAAGAATCGCCGCCAGCATAAACACCGACGCGATCATGGTGTACATGAAGAATTTTACCGCAGCGTAAACCTTGCGCTCGTGCCCGAATACCCCGATCAGTAGCGCCATCGGGATCAGCGTAGCTTCCCAGAAGAAATAGAAGAGGAAAAGATCGAGGGAAGTGAACACCCCGATCAGCGCCGTCTCAAGGATCAGCAGCAGAATGAAAAATTCCTTCACCCGGTCGTGCACCGACTTCCAGGAAATCAGCACGCACAGGGGCGTCAGAAATGTAGTCAGAACCACCAGCCACAGCGAGATCCCGTCCATCCCCATGTGGTAGTGGATGTTTGGCGTTGAGATCCACGGGCGGTCGATTTCGTACTGGAATCCGGCCTGGCTGCGATGGAAGTGCACCGGCAAGTGCAACGACAGAAGAAAAGTAAGAAGCGAAAAAACGAGCGCGAAAATACGGATATCGCGATCGCGGCGGGGAAACAGCACCAGCAGCAACGCCCCCACCAGCGGGCCAAAAGTCACGAACGTGAGAATGTAAGGGCTCCAGCTATCGGTGCTCATCGCACTCCCATCCAAATCATGTAGGCAATCACCACCGCGGAGCCGGCCGCGATCCAGCCCGCATAGGAGCGCAGGTTGCCGGACTGCATGTGGCGGACCTCGTCCGAAACATGCCGCGCGCCATCGGCGGCGTTGTTCACCGTATCGTCGATAACCTTGCGGTCGATTCCTTGCCACAGGATGCTGGTCGATCCTTGAACTAGCGGCTTGACGAACAGCTTGGCATAGAGTTCATCGACGTAGTACTTATTCAAAACCGCCGTGTAGAAGCCATTCAGCCCGTCGGCGATCTTTCGCGGAAGGTGCGGCCGGCTCACATAGAGCACATACGCGAAGAACAGGCCCAGAAACGCAACCGCCACCGAAATACCCATCAACACGAACTCCGTGAGGCTGCTAGCCGTTTCTCCAACTGTTTCTGAGACCGCTCTCGAACCGAACACGGGCGCAAGAAAATGCTCGAATCGGTTTCCGATGCCAACCAATCCGCCGACGGTTGAAAGTAGAGCAAGAATCATCAGCGGAACCAGCATGACCATTGGGCTTTCGTGCGGTTCGCCGTGTCCGTGGTCATCGTGACCGTGCGCGGCGTGGACATGTCCATGCTCGTCGACCTGAGCCCCACCATAGTCTCCCCAGAACGTCATAAACAGGAGGCGGAACATGTAAAAAGAAGTGAGGAACGCGGTGACAACGCCGACCAGCCAAAACACCCAACTCCCGTGGTCGCTGGAGTACGCTTTCCATAAGATTTCGTCTTTGCTCCAAAAGCCCGCGAATGGCGGGATTCCGGCGATAGCCAGCGTCGCGATGCCCATGGTGATGAAGGTCCACGGAATGTAAGAGCGCAGCCCGCCCATCTTGCGCATNNNNGCTCCCACGCCGCAAGCCATGAACATGTACCCGAGTTGCGAAATGGTGGAGTAGGCAAGAACCTTTTTAATATCGGTCTGCGTGATGCCAATCGTCGCAGCGAAAAGCGCGGTGAGCGTTCCAATCACGGCGACGACCATCAACGCCATCGGCGCGCGCTCAAAAATCATGTGCGAGCGCGAAACCATGTAGACGCCAGCAGTCACCATGGTCGCGGCGTGAATGAGCGCCGATACGGGCGTGGGACCTTCCATTGCGTCCGGAAGCCAGACGTAGAGTGGGATCTGCGCCGACTTGCCGCAAGCACCCACCATCAGCAGAATTCCAATCGCAGTCAGAAGCCCGGCGCCGGCGGTCTCCGGCGCGATGGGCTGGACTTGAGCGAATACCTGCGTGAAGTTCAGTGAACCGAAGTGCTGGATGATCAGGAAAAGCGCGATGAGAAATCCGAAGTCACCGATGCGGTTGACGATGAATGCTTTTTTTCCTGCGGACGCCGCCGAATCTTTCGTAAACCAAAATCCGATCAACAGATACGACGCGAGCCCCACGCCCTCCCAGCCGATGAACATTACCAGGTAGTTGTTGGCCAGGATCAGCGTCAGCATAAAAAACATGAACAAGTTCAGGTAGGTGAAGAAGCGGTAGTAGCTCGGGTCGTCCCACATGTAACCCACGGAGTAGATGTGGATGAGGAATCCGACTCCGGTGACCACGAGCAGCATGACCAACGAAAGCTGATCGAGATACAGTGCGAAGTCAGCCCTGAAGTTGCCGGAACGGATCCACTGGGCCAGGTATTCCTGGTAGGGAAGGTCGACGGATGAAAAGCGCAAGGCCACCGACAGCGCCCACGCAAAAGCTGCGCCCGAGAACACGAGCCCAACCGCGCTCACCGCAGTCCTCGAAGACTTCTTCCCCAAGAACCCATTAATCGCGGCACCGGCCAACGGCAGTACCGGGATCAGCCAGAGATTGAGATTCG
>PLEA01000295.1:15532-15756 GCA_003136335.1 Acidobacteriaceae bacterium
AACTCAATCGACATAAAAATCGTAATGATGTTGCGCTTGATCAGAAAGCCCGCTACGCCACAAGCGAACAGAAAGCCGCTCAGCACCAGGTAATAAGAGAGGGGGACCATTCAGTCCACCTTCCTGGCGGGGGAAGTTGCCGGCTTGCTCGCCAACACAACCGCGCCCATGATCGCAATCAAGATCAGGACGGAAGTGATTTCAAAAGGCAGCAAAAATTCGTG
>PLEA01000521.1 GCA_003136335.1 Acidobacteriaceae bacterium
GTCGTGCGCGCGGTCGTCGTGCGGACGCGGAAAGAGCATCGGCGCCCCGACGGCACCTACATCCGGTTTGACTCGAATGCGGCGGTGCTGATCAATGAAGTGGGTGAGCCGGTGGGCACGCGCGTGTTCGGTCCGGTGGCGCGTGAACTGCGCGATCGAAAATTTTTGAAGATTGTGTCGCTGGCGCCGGAAGTACTCTAGCGCTGGAATTGACGCGGGTTGCCGCGTCTGGGACGGGGCAAGCCCCGTCTCTACAGAAGATTTTGGAAGGAATTGAGTATGGGAACTGCAACGACGAAAGAACATAAGCGAGTAGATATTCGCCGGAACGACACGGTGAAGGTGATGACCGGGCGGGACCGGGGAAAAGAGCATCGCGTGCTGCGCGTGTTTCCCGACGAGGGCAAGGTGCTCGTCGAGCACGTCATGATGGTAAAGAAGCACGTGCGCCCAAATCCGCAGCGCAACATTAAAGGTGGAATCGCAGAGCAGGAGCGGGCGATCCGGCTATCGAATGTTGCGTTGGTATGCGCGACTTGTGGCCCGGTCCGCGTGGGACATGAAGTGCGCGGCGATAAGAAGGTTCGAGTTTGCAAGAAGTGCGGGACGACGCTGGATAAGTAGCTGTTGGCCATTGGCTTTTGGCTTGTGGCGGCGATGCAAGCAGCGGATGTACAAGAATTTAGTCTCACGATCCGGTAGGCGTCAGCCAAAGCCAAAAGCCAAAAGCCGACAACCCGAAACCGTGAGAGGGAAAGATAACCATGGCAAAAGATAAAAAGGGACAGAAGGAATCGCAGGAGCAGAAGGCGCCGGATCAGGCGCGGCATAGCGCCAAGGAACGTCCGCGGCTGCGGTCGAAGTTTGAGAAGGAAGTGGCTCCGGCGCTGCTGAAAGAGCTGGAACTGAAGAACGTGATGGCGGTTCCGCGGCTGCACAAGATTGTCGTCAACATGGGCATGGGCGAGGCGACGCAGAACGCGAAAGTGCTCGATCCGGCGGTAAACGAACTGGGGCAGATTACCGGGCAGAAGCCGGTGGTGACGCGGGCGAAGAAGTCGATTGCGGCGTTCAAAGTGCGCCAGGGGCAGTCGATCGGCGCCATGGTGACATTGCGCGGCGACCGCATGTATGAATTTTTCGACCGGCTGGTGAACATCGTTCTGCCGCGGGTGCGCGACTTCCGCGGAGTTTCCAGCAAGTCGTTCGATGGCCGGGGCAATTACACGATTGGCCTGCACGACCAGTTGATCTTCCCGGAGATCTCTTACGAGAAGGTTGACAAACAGAAAGGCATGAACGTGACCATTGTGACCACCGCCCCGAACGACAATCAGGCCCGCTCGCTTTTAAAGCATATGGGCATGCCGTTCCGGGCATAAGGTAAGGTTCAAAGCTTTCGTATCGCGGTTCTTCGTATCCGGTTCAACGTATTTAGGTTCAACGACAAAGTTTCTTGAGGATGGCATGACGACAGCAAAACGAGTCAAAGACGCGAAGATTCAAGAAGTGTTTCAGAAGGCGCGCGACAATAAAGAGCCGAGGCCCAAGTTCTCCACGCGGAGACACAACCGCTGCAAGCTGTGCGGACGGCCGCGCGCGTTTCTGCGCAAGTTCGGCATTTGCCGGTTGTGCTTCCGCCAGCTCGCGCTGCGCGGGGAGATTCCAGGGGTTTCGAAGTCGTCGTGGTAGGGAAGGCGTCGTTGGCCGTTCGTCGTTGGTCGTTCGCAAAAACGGGTTGGCCAAGGACGAACGACGAAGGACGAACGACGAAGGACGAACGACCGCAGTTGAAGTTGAAGCTGCCGCAGGTTCTCCGCCCAACGCGGAGCGAACGGGTGGCTAGAGGAGAAGCAAACGATGAGGTTGACCGATCCGGTCGCAGACATGCTGACGCGAGTGCGGAATGCACTCCAGGCCCGGCACCAGAAGGTGGATATTCCGGCTTCGCGGTTGAAGCTGGAGATTGCCCGCATCCTGAAGGAAGAGGGCTACATCTCCAATTTCAAGCCGACGGAAGAAGAAGGCCATAAGGTCATCCGGATTTACCTGAAGTATGGCGCCAACAACGAGGCGGCGATCTCGAAGGTGGAGCGCGTGTCGCGCCCCGGCTGCCGCGTCTACGTGCGCCGCAGCGAGATTCCGCGCGTGCTGGGCGGTATGGGGATCAACATCCTCACCACTCCGCGCGGGGTGATGACCGGCCGCCAGGCTCGCAAAGAGGGCGTGGGCGGCGAACTTTTGTGCCAGATTTATTGATGAACCGCTCTTGGCTGTTGGCTATTGGCTGGAGCAGACGTCGGGCAAAAGAGTTGTGGAAGGAGCGGCCATTCGGAACAGGCCGCAAGAGCGAAAGATTCTAGCCAAGAGCTAAAAGCCAAGAGCTAAGAGCGACTTATGTCACGAATTGGAAAAAAGCCGATCCCGATCCCGAAAGGGGTGACGATCAAAATCGAAGGCAATACGGTCGCGGTGCAGGGGCCGAAGGGCAAGCTGGACACCGCGCTGCCGCCCGGCATCACGATCGAGCAGAAGGACGGAATCATCGTCGCGGTTCGCGAGAACGATTCGCAGGCGGCGCTGCACGGACTGGCGCGCGCTCTGGTCAACAACGCGGTAGAGGGTGTAACCAAGGGCTGGACTCGCGACCTGGAAATCGTCGGCATCGGCTATCGCGCCGAAATGAAGGGCAAGACGATGATCGTGTTCAACCTGGGCTACTCGCATCCGATCGAATATCCATTGCCGACGGGCGTGGATGCCTCAGTGGATCCGAAGCAGACGAAGATCGCGCTCACCGGGATTGACCGGCAGAAGGTGGGACAGGTGGCGGCGGAGATGCGTTCGCTGCGTCCGCCGGATCCGTACAAGAACAAGGGCGTGCGCTATGCTGGCGAGCGTTTGAAGAAGAAGGTCGGAAAGACGGGGGCGAAGTAACCGTCGCTGGCCGTTCGTCGTTCGTCGTTGGCCAAGCGATGTTGCGGCCATGACTGGAGATTGCGGTCTTGAAGATTGAGGATTTGTGAAGGCGTCGACGTCTTGGGCTAACGACCAACGACCAACGACCAAGGACAGATTTCATGCTGACAAGAATTACGAAGAACGAGAAGCGCGGGCATATACACGACCGCATTCGCAAGAAGATGCAGGGGACTGCGGAACGTCCGCGGCTCAACGTGTACCGTTCGCTGAATCACATTTACGTGCAGGTCATTGACGATTTGCACGGCAAGACACTGGTTTCCGCCAGCACGGCCGAAGGCAAGAAGGAAGACCGGCGCACCGGCGGGAACGTTGCGTCGGCGAAGGCGATCGGTCAGACCATCGCCGAGCGGGCCAAGGCCAAGGGCGTAACCAAAGTCGTGTTCGACCGTGGCGGCTACATTTATCACGGGCGCGTGAAGGCTTTGGCCGACGCGGCGCGCGAAGCAGGATTGAAGTTCTAGGAAAACCGCTCTTAAGCTTTTGGCTCTTGGCTTTTAGCCAGGGCGAAAGGCCAAGAGCTAACAGTCAAAGGCTAGGTTTAAGAATGCCAACAGTGATTAAGAAGCTCGATGCAAACTCGTTTCAGTTGAAAGATCAGGTGGTGGCCATCAACCGCGTGACCAAGGTGGTCAAGGGCGGCAAGAATCTTTCGTTCGCCGCGCTGGTGGTCGTGGGCGACCCTTCGGCCGGAGTGGTGGGCCACGGTTCCGGCAAGGCTAAGGAAGTTCCCCAGGCCATACGCAAGGCCATCGAGTCGGCCAAGAAGAATCTGGTGAAGGTGAACCTGACTCAGACCAGCATTGCCCATCTCGTGCTGGGACGGTACGGTTCGGGGAAGGTGCTGCTGAAGCCGGCTCCGGAAGGCACGGGCGTGATTGCGGGCGGGGCAGTGCGTGCGGTGATGACTTCGGTGGGCGTGCAGAACGTGCTGACGAAATCCATCGGCACCACCAACCCGCACAATGTGATCAAGGCGACCTTCGACGCGCTGAAGCAGTTGAAGACCCGCGAAGGGGTTGCGACCATGCGCGGCAAGACGCTGCAGGAACTTTAGACGCCCTCAGGGGCTAAACCCCGGTTAAGTGTAGGGCCGGGACGGCGCGACTAAAATCGCGCCCTTTCAAAGCGATTCACGAGAAGGGTTCGCACGACTAAAGTTGTGCCCTTTCAAAGCGATTTACGAGAAGAGTTACGGCCACTGAGGTTTGCGAGATGACGGCGAAGAAAACGAATTCGGGTAGCGGAAAGATTCACCTGAAGTGGGTGCGTTCCGCCATTTGTGCCCCGGTAAAACAGAAGCGCGTGATCAAGGGGCTGGGATTCACCCGTTTGAATCAGGTGATCGAGCGTCCCGACAATCCAGCGATTCGCGGCATGGTGGCCAAGGTGCCGCATCTGGTGGAGTTTGTGGAATAGGTGTTAGGTATGAGGTCTTGGATCTTAGGCCTAATATCTTAAGACAACACTTAAGACCGTGTAGCCGCGTTGACGTGGCCTCAAGGAAGAGACAGTCATGAATTTATCCAATATTCGAGCACCGAAGAAGGCGACGGAAAAGCGCAAGCGGGTGGGGCGCGGTATGGGCTCCGGCATGGGCAAGACTTCAACCCGTGGACACAAAGGGCAGCGTTCGCGTACTGGCTCGCGCATGATTCGCGGGTTTGAAGGCGGGCAGATGCCGCTGCATCGCCGCATGCCGAAGCGCGGCTT
>PLEA01000543.1 GCA_003136335.1 Acidobacteriaceae bacterium
TGAGTTCGATGACACGCCGCTGGCAATAGCTCACGGAATTGAGGTGCTGTGGAACCCGACAGATGACGATTTTGAGGCGAAGCCGCCCGCATTGTTTCAGAGGGGCGTGGATTTTGCGCAGGCGGCGCTGGGAGGAAAGGACGCGAAGTTGTTGATCCACTGTGCGGCGGGCGTGCACCGGGCGCCGATGATGGCGCTGGCGGTTTTGGGCTCGATGGGATGGGGCCTGGAGGACGCGATGGAGTTGATTGAGAGACGACGTCCGGTGGCGGATTTTGCCGGGGTGTATGTGCGCAGCGTAGAGGAATTCTTGGGTGTGTGAGGATCTAAACCACCATCAGGACTGTGCGAGGAAACAGCAGGTGCCCCTCCACTTCGGTCAGGATGACGGTTTGGTTCAGGGAACGGGATCGGTTTTGCGAGATGGGAGCCCGAGCGGGCTCTCATTTCTTTTGACGCAGTTCTGACGAGCTCCCGAGGAAAACAAGCGGGCAGTGGTGTCCGTTCGATACCGGGATTTGCTGGAGGAGACGATGTGTGACGCGGGCCGCCGCCCCAGGCGACGACTTTTTTATTGGCCGGTTGCAATGGTTTTCCTTGCAGGTTCGCGAGGACTCGGAGGAACACAACGGTAAACATTGTCCTGCTATTCATGTTTACGGCGCTATTGCTGGCCAGCCGGGATCAAGCCTCTATCCGACCTCTTCGCTCCAAGTTTCGAGATTCTTTTTCACCAGGGCCATGAACTGATCGGCGACGGCGCCGTCGATGAGGCGGTGATCGTAACCGAGCGTCAGATGCACGACGGAGCGAATCGCAATTGAATCACTGCCATCTTTGTCGGTGATTACCATCGGTTGCTTCGTGATTCCGCCGACGCCCATGATGGCGGAGTTGGGTTGGTTGATTATGGGAAGGCCGAAGACGGCGCCGAACTGGCCGGGGTTGGTGACGGTGAAGGTGGAGCCTTCGACGTCTTCAGGCTTGAGTTTCTTGGTGCGGGCGCGCTCGCCGAGATCGCTGATGCCGCGCTGGAGGCCGAGGAAATTCAGATCGCCGGCATTCTTGAGAACGGGCACGATGAGTCCCCAATCGAGGGCGACGGCGATGCCCACGTTGATTTGGCGGTGATAGTGGATGTTGTCGCCTTCGAGGGTGGCGTTGATGATGGGCCATTGCTGCAGGGCGATGACGGCGGCGCGCACGAAGAAGGGCATGAAGGTGAGGCGAGCGCCGTGGCGCTGCTCGAATCCGGCTTTGTGCTTGTTGCGCAGGTTGACGATGCGGGTGAAGTCCACTTCGTACATGCAGTGGACGTGAGCGCTGGTGCGGCGGGACTCGATCATGTGCTTGGCGATCAGCTTGCGCATGTTCGTCATGGGGACGAGATCGCCGGGGTAAGGCGCGAGAGCGGTGGGGCGCGACGCGGTTGATGTGGGCGCGCTGGCGGGAGGCGCGCTGGCGGGAGGTGCGCTGGGTGCCGGCGCTTGAGCCGGAGTGGTGGCTGGAGCCGATGACTGGCTCTCGATGAAGGACAGGATGTCCTGTTTGGTGATGCGGCCACCGAGTCCGGTACCGGAAACCTGGGAGAGATTGACTCCGTGCTCGCGTGCGATCTTGCGGACCAGCGGCGAGGAGCGGGCTTCTTCGTCCTCTTCGTGAGCAGCCGGAGCGGGTGTGGCTGGCGGCGGTGAGGCTGGAGCGGCTTTCTTTTCTTCTGACTTCGCGGCCGCAGGCTTCCCCGCCGCAGGCGCGGGCGCGGTAGGCTTGGCGGGAGCGGCAGCAGCTTCGCCGTCAACGGCGATGGTTCCAACAATCGTGTTCACACTTACCGTGGTGCCTTCGGTAACTTTGATTTCTTGCAAAACTCCGGAAGCTGGCGCGGGGATTTCGGCGTCGACCTTGTCGGTGGANNATGGACTCGCCCATCTGGGGCATGATGATGTCAGTTGGCATGATTTCCTTCCACGCAGACCCACCGTTTGGGACAAGGGCCGGACGCAAACGAATATTATAGCGTTCGGCTGAGCTTACGGAAGCAGGTGGCTGAGCCTCGCCTCGCTTGATTCGACGGTTCTTCAGCCTAATGATGCTCGTGATCGCGATCCTTCATCCCTTCTTTTTTCTCCACTCCAGGCTCGACACCGAAGCTGGTCTTCCAGTATTCCTGCACGGCCGGCGGGAGTTTATCGAGGTGGGAGAGCAACATCGTGATCTTCCACATGTCCGGTTCACTCAGGGACTTGTCCCAGGCTGGCATGCCGGTATAACGCACGCCGGTGCGGATGGTGTAGAAAATGTGCCATTCGGGATCGTCGGGCGGGTCGGAGACGAGGTTCGGTGGCGGCGGATAAAGCGAAGCGGCTAGTGCTGACGGCTTGCGGTCGAGGCCTCCGTGGCAGAGGGCGCAATTCATGGTGTAGAGCTTCATGCCGTCTTCCAGATTCGGATCGGTGGGCATCAGCGGGTTGGTGATGCGCGGTGCGTGGCGCTCCATGGAGGCGTCGACGGCGCCCATCGCCAAGCGGCGTTCCATGTGCGGAGGCTCGACGTTTGCGGCGGTGGGAAAGAAACCGAGCATGGCGAAGCCGAGGCCGCCGAGGATGAGTACGAGGAGCGTAACGATTACTCCGAGTGCAAATTTTCCCATGGGTCCTCCGGACGGGCTATTGTGGCAGATGGGTGGGGTATGGCGCCAGTTCGAGCCGATGAAAAAGCTTAGTTAGCGTCGCTCGGCTGAACGGGTGCAGCGCCCGTTCCCACACGTTCCGTTGTCTGTTTCAAAATATTTAATACGCTTTGAGTTTGCGCGCTTCGCGGACCACATCTTCCACCTTGGGCAGGTAGTGATGTTCTTGCGGTGGAGAAAAAGGAATCGCGGAGTCTAGTCCCGCAATGCGCACGATGGGACCGTCGAGATCATCGAAGGCTTCTTCGTTGATGATGGCGGCGATTTCTCCTGCCAAGCCGCCGGTTCGCGAGTGTTCGTGCAGGATTATGATTTTGTTAGTCTTCTTCACGGTCTGCACAATGGCTTCGCGGTCAAGCGGCGAGACAGTGCGCAGGTCGAGGATTTCGAGATCGATTCCTTCGTTCTTCAGAACCTCGGCAGCCTCCAGGGCGGTGTGAACCATTGCCGCATAAGTAATGATGCTAAGGTCGCGGCCCTCGCGGACGATGTTCGCTTTGCCGATGGGGACGATGTAATCTTCAGCCGGGACTTCGCCTTTGATGCGGCGGTAGAGATATTTGTGCTCAAAGAAGATGCAAGGATTGTTGTCGCGGATAGCGGCCTTGATCAGGCCTTTGGCGTCGTAGGGCGTAGCCGGGCAGATGACTTTGAGGCCAGGATTGTGGACGAACCACATCTCGGGGTTCTGCGAATGGAATGGGCCGCCGTGGACATATCCACCGCTGGGGCCGCGCAGGACGAGCGGGGCGGGCGCTCCCCAGAGGTAATGCGTCTTGGCGATCATGTTGCTGATCTGGTTGAAGGCGCACCCGATGAAGTCCATGAACTGGAACTCGGCGACGGGCCGCATGCCGGTGAGCGATGCGCCGAAGGCGGCGCCCACGATAGCAGACTCGGCGATGGGCGTATCGATGACGCGCTCGGGGCCGAAGCGGTCGATGAAACCGTCGGTGACTTTGAAGGCGCCGCCGTAAATGCCGATGTCTTCGCCCAGGCAGAAGACGGAGGGGTCGCGGTCCATTTCTTCCCAGATGCCCTGGCGGATGGCTTCGAGGTAGGTGAGTTGCATAGGATTCAAAGTTTCAAAGTTTCAAGGTTTCAAAATCTCCCGAGTCCAGCGCGGCCTGATGTCGGAAGATAGAACATGAATGGTCATAGCGTTGCCGTGAATCTGCCGCGGATAAGTGTTGGTGATGCTTAGGCCTACGCCGCCAGCAACAGGCGTGTATTCAACCTGCCGAAGCTCAAACTCTGCCGTTGCGGTCTGATCGACACCCGGTAGCGGGAGGACAAAGCCATCTCCATGATTCAATTCGATGTCGATCGGACCGCGGACGCGCACCCACTCTCCTGGCAAGAGCGTAAGCATTGTTTCCTTCTGCTCAGGTATACCGTATAGATATATCCATCCCAGAGAGGTCGAGTAGCCATCTCCCCAGTGCAAAAAGAGTCCGATCAACAAATTGAACGCTTGGAACTTGGACGTATCGTCCGTGGGTTGGAGGTCTGCGAGATGCGGCGTCCCGGGAATCTCGATCGGAACATCACCAGCATTGGCAATTGCTACCTCAATCTCTGCGCTATCGCCATCCATGTATTCAAAACGATCAAGCCATGTAAGGCCGGTACGCAGTGCACGATTTTCCCCCGCAGCCACGCCGCCGCATGCGACGCTCATGCTGCTAACTCCGCTTCCCGTGCAGACTTGGTTTGAGTCACACTTCGGAGGAGGTGCCAGAGGATGCCGAAGATCGACGCGCGGGTCATGCCCGTGAGATCGAGGTAGGCCACCTCTTGAGCGCTGGTAAGACTCGAGAAAAGTACCATCCCGAAGAAAATTGCTCTTGTCATCGACGTCCCGCTCTGTCCTCGATGGTCCTGGCCGAGCAAACGTTGCCCTGCCAACCTTCACTATTTCAAATGCACCGCCGCTTCAGTCTGCCTGAAGCCTGCGGTTCCCTTCTTCACTTTTGGCATCCCGTATTTCGGCTTGATTTGGTGGCATCCGTCTTCGCAGAAGACGCCGCCTTCGGCCGATTCGGGCGTCGGCATCGGGGAGTTCACCGCGATTTCGCGCTCCGCCTCTATCTCCCGCTCAACATCTGAAATCAATTCGGCGTTCTCTTTCGCAGTCAGCCACTTTTTTTCCTTCACCAGATAATTCTCGAACCGCGCAATCGGGTCGCGCTTCTTCCAGAAGTCGAACATCGGCTTCGGCACATACGCGGCCGCGTCGTGGATGGCGTGGCCTTTCATGCGCATCATCTTGGCTTCGATCAGCGTGGGGCCTTCGCCGCGGTGGGCGCGTTCGACGGCGTCGCGGGCCGCGTCGTAGACCTGGCAGGCGTCGGTGCCATCGACGATGACGCCGGGGATGCCGTATCCGATGGCGCGTTCGGCGAGGTCTTGGCAGCGGTACTGCATCTCCGACGGCGTGGAATAGGCCCAGAGATTGCTTTCGATGAACAGCACGAGGCCGAGATTCTGCACGGCGGCGAAGTTGATGCCCTCGTAGGTAACGCCGGTGGACTGGCCGCCGTCGCCGATGTAGGTCATGACGGCGACGTTGCGTCCCTGCAGGCGCGCGCCGAGCGCAACGCCGGAGAGCACAGGAATGAGGTCGCCGAGCATGGAGATGGGCGAGACCATGTTGCGCCTTTCGATGTCGCCGAAGTGCGAGGTGCCATCGCGGCCGCGCGTGGGCGAATCGGCTTTGGCCATGTACTGCATCATAGTGTCGCTGGCGCGGAAGCCGCGCACCAGTAACGATCCCTGGTTGCGGATCATGGGCGCGAACCAGTCGTCTTTATTGAGCGCGTAAGCGGAGGCGCAGGAGCAAGCTTCCTGGCCGAGCCCGAAGTAGACTCCGCCGACCACCTTTCCCTGCTTGTAGAGATTTTCGAGCGCGACCTCCATTTTGCGGTTGAGCAGCATGTAGCGGTAGATTTCGATGCATTGCTGCTTGTCGAGATACTTGGAGTCGCGGATCGGAGGGACGGAAGCGTCGAGGTTGCCGGTGACTTCGTAGCGGACGTGCTCGGCGCCATCTTTCCCTTTCTCTACGTGCTGGCGGACGGAGAGATCGGGGTGCTCCAAGCGGTAATCGGGAATGGTGTAGGTGCGGACATTCCCGTTCTTGGAAGAGTTAGAGTTCGCCCGGGCTGATCCGTTGCGCGGACGATTGCCGTTGGAGCTGGGCTTAGATTTTATTTTCTTGTTTCCCATATGAAAGCAACGAGCGCGCTGTACTGATGGTATCGCGAGAGCGGGACGGAGGGCTAGAGAGACGGGGCAAGTTTGATGCTTCTGCCATCTGTGAGGGCGAAGATGGCGCTCGCGACAGTCAGCAGAATGCCGGCGCTACGCCCAGGTCGTGTCGTCTTCTTTGTGGAACTGGCGGAGCTCGTTGGGTGGCTTCATGGGAACTCCCACGGCGCGACCGAGAAGGGCGTCGAGTGTTTCGACCCACAGTATCTGGCTGGAGAAGACCGCGCCGAAGTCGCGGGAGATGGATTCGGCGACCGCGTTCAGATCGATTGCTTTGCTCAACTCTTGCTGCATCGAGGTCACGGGCTTGGTAGTGATGCCGCAGGGAATGATCAGGTTGAAAAAGCTGAGGTCGGTGTTCACGTTGAGGGCGAAGCCGTGCGATGTGACGAAGCGGGAGATGTGGATGCCGATGGCGGCGAGTTTGGCCTCGGGCCCGTGGTCGGGCGGGCTCGCTTCGCTGCGCCGGACAGCCGAGGCGGCTGTCCCCATATGCTTCGTGCGCGCGTCCGGGTGCGTCCAAACGCCTGTGAGCGTGGGAATGCGTTTTGTCGGGATGGCGAAGTCGGCGCAGGTGCGGATTAAAACTTCTTCCAGTCGGCGAACGAAATCGACTGCGCCGATTGTCTTGCGCTTGCCGTCAGGCGTAGCATATCCGCGCAGGTCGAAGATGGGATAGCCGACAATCTGTCCAGGGCCGTGGAACGTTACGTCGCCGCCGCGGTCGCATTCGAAAAGCTCGACGCCGCGCTGGGCCAGGAGTTCGGGGGAGGCGATTACGTTGGCGGCTTTGGCATTGCGTCCGAGGGTGATGACCGGCGAGTGTTCGAGCAGAAGCAGAACATCGCCGATCTTTTCTTCTTTGCGTAGGTCCACAAGCTGCTGCTGCAGGCGCAAGCCAGTGGCGTAGTCGACAGTGCCGAGTTGGACCAGGGAGATCAAACTCAAACCTTACTCACTACCAAGACCCAGAGGCACGGAGAAAATTTCCGTTATTAGTTGACCTTCTCCGTGCCTCCGTGGTGAGTTCACGCATTGATCGCAATCCCGTATACGCTGTTCGACGCATCCAGCATGGCCTCGGCCAGGGTCGGATGCGCGTGGATGGTCCACATCAAGTCTTCGACGGTGGCTTCGAGTTCCATGGCGGCGACGGCTTCGGCGATCAACTCGGTCGCCTGCGGCCCGATGATGTGCACGCCTAGAATCTCGCCGTAGTCGGCATCGGAGACGATCTTGATGAAACCTTCGTGCTGGCCGACGATCGAGGCGCGCGCGTTAGCGGTGAAGGGAAACTTGCCGATCTTCACGTTGTATCCGGCCTCGCGGGCCTTGGTCTCGGTGAGGCCGACGCTGCCGATTTCGGGATGGCAATATGTCGCGCCCGGAATGTGCTCAGGGTTGATCGGCTTGCCCGGCTTGCCGGCGATTTTTGCGATGGCCACGAGCGCTTCCATGGCTCCCACGTGCGCCAGTTGCGGCGTCCCCAGCACGATGTCGCCGACGGCATAGACGCCGGGCTCGGCGGTCTGCATCCAGGAATCGGTTTTAATAAAGCCATGGTCCGGTTTGACTTTCGTGGGTTCAAGGCCCACGTTTTCCGTGCGCGGCTTGCGGCCGACTGCAATCAAAATTTTCTCGGCTTCGATCTTCTGTTGTTTGCCGTCGACCGTGATTGTGACCGCGACTCCCGCTTTCGTCTTTTCTACTTTGTCGACTTTCGCGCCGGTGTGGAAGTTAATGCCACGCTTGCGGAAAACGCGCGCGAGTTCTTGGGAAACTTCTTCATCTTCCACTGGAACTAACCGCGGCAGCATTTCGATGATCGTCACTTCCGTGTCGAACGAGCGATAGATGGAAGCGAATTCCACGCCTACTGCCCCAGCCCCAACAATCACAATCGACTTCGGGAGCTCTTTCAGGCTGAGTATTTCGATGTTCGTCAAGATGCGGTCACTCGCCTCCAGGCCAGGCAGCATGCGGGCCTCGGAGCCGGTGGCCAGAATTACATTTCTTGCCTTGAGCTGGCTGGCTTTGCCCACGTTGGTGACTTCGACCGTGAGCACTCCGTTCTGCGCGGGCCCCGTAAGTTTGCCGTAACCTTTCACCGTTTCTACTTTGTTTTTTTTCATCAGGAACTCGAGGCCCTTGGCGTGTTTGGCGACGATCTTTCCTTTGCGTTCCTGGATCGCGGCCCAATTGAGTTTACGCCCGTCCACGCCTTCAATGCCGAATTCCTTGGCCTCTTTCAGGTGATCCCAGAGTTCCGCATTGAACAGCAATGCCTTGGTCGGGATGCAGCCCACATGCAGGCAGGTGCCACCCAGGAATCCGTCTTTCTCGATGAGCGCGGTCTTCAAGCCATACTGGCCGGCGCGAATGGCGGCCGTGTAGCCGGCAGGTCCGCTGCCGATGATGGCTACGTCATACACAGTTTCGGGCAAAGTAGTAATCCTCAATAGAAAGAGATGACATAAGGCAAACGAATGATTCTAGAACAGTGCGGCAGAACGGACCAAATAGCGTACGGGCTAAAAATAAAGCCGCCCGCAAGGGCGGCTCAAACGAATGCATTCAAAGCTACTCAGTTGTTTTCGTTGCTGGCGCGCTTCCACGAAATCAGCTCGCCAATGGTCGAACTGGTGCTGGAAACCGGCTGCTTGTAGGCTTCCACTTCCGAGCGTGAGGCTTCCTCGCCCACCGCGCGGATGCTGAGTCCCACTTTCTTCTCTTCCGGATTCATCTTAATGATCTTGAAGTCGTGCTCCAGGCCCGGCTCCAGATGAAGCGGTTGGCCGTTCCCGTCGGTCGCTTCGGACTTATGACAGAGGCCCTCCACGCCCTCCGCGATTTCAACAAACGCGCCGAACGCAGCCACCCGCAGCACCTTGCCGTGAACCACGTCGCCGACGTGATGCGCCTGGAAGAACGACTCCCAAACGTCCGGCTGAAGTTGCTTCACGCCGAGCGACAAGCGCCGCTTGTCCGGTTCAATCGCGAGCACCACCGCCTTCACGCGGTCGCCCTTTTTCAACACTTCCGAAGGATGCTTCACCCGCTTCGTCCAACTCAGGTTGCTGACGTGCACCAACCCGTCGATGCCGTCTTCAATTTCAATGAAAGCTCCGAAGTCGGTCAGGTTGCGCACGCGTCCTTCCACCGTCATGCCGACGGGGAACTTCTCATGCAACGAATCCCATGGATTGGACGCCAGTTGGCGCATCCCTAGCGAAATGCGACGCTCGGTTGGATTCACGTTCAGGACCACGCATTCCACCTGATCGCCGACATTCACCAGCTTCGACGGATGCTTCATACGCTTCGACCAGGTCATTTCGCTGACGTGCACCAGCCCTTCAATGCCCTGCTCCAGTTCCACGAACGCACCGTAGTCGGTCACACTGATCACGCGGCCTCCCACGTGCGCACCCTCTGGGTAGCGATGCTCAGCGTCGAGCCACGGATCAGGCGTCAGCTGCTTAAAGCCCAGCGAAACACGCTGCTTCTCTTTGTCGTATTTAAGAACTTTCACCTGAATCTGATCGCCAACGTTGACCAGATCCTTCGGGTGAGTCAGGCGTCCCCACGACATATCGGTGATGTGTAGCAGGCCATCGAGCCCGCCCAGATCCACGAACGCGCCGTACTCGGTCAGGTTCTTGACCACGCCGGTCAGAACCGATCCTTCTTCGAGGTGCTCGAGAGTCTTCGAGCGCTTTTCATTCTGCTCGCCTTCGAGCAGATCCTTGCGCGAGACCACAATGTTGCCGCGCTTCTTGTTCAGCTTGATGACTGCGACTTCGAGCGTCTGGCCCTTCATCCCATCCAGATTACGGATCGGCCGCAGGTCCACCTGCGAACCCGGCAAGAAGGCGTGCGCGCCGAGAATGTCCACCGTAAGCCCGCCCTTAATGCGGTCAACCACCACCGCCTTGATCGGCCTCTTTTCGTTGTAAGCTTTTTCGATTTCTTCCCACGCATGAATGCGCTGCGCCTTCTGGTGCGAGAGGTTGATGTAGCCTTCCTCGGCCTGGCCCTTGTCGCGCATCACGTCGATCTCGTCGCCGGGCTTGAACTTCGGCTTGCCCTCGTGATCGAGCACTTCCGCCAGCGGCAGCATCCCTTCCGACTTGGCGCCGATATCGACGACCACGTGCGTCCCGGTCAGCTTCAGCACCGTGCCCTTGATGACGCGGTCTTCACTCACCGCCTCTTCGGCTTCAGTGGTGAACGTCTCCAGCACAGAGGCGAAATCCTCGCCGACTGCAGTTTTGTCGTCCGCAGCGGAGGCCGAATGCGTCTCGGTGGAATCGTCGGTGGTGGCGGCAGCCTGATTCTGTTCAGGCTGGTGCTGCTGCTCTGTCGTCGGTTCAGCTTCAGTTACGACAGTGGAGGTGGATTCGGAGTTGTGGGCGGTGGTCTCGTCGAACAAGGTTAAGCCTCTCTGATGACGGGATGCGGGGCCTGCTCTGCGGACTGCTGGATGAGTCGTTTGGTTGTGGTGGGCCCACCCTGGCGAGTGAGCTTGGACAATCCCAGCTGTCGGACGTTTTAACAGAGAACCCGCGTCCAATGGGAACTCTTCGACTATAACAATCGCCCGCGAACAGTGTCAAACGCAAATCGTCCGAATGTTACGGCCAGATTTCCGCTTTGCGATTTTAGAACGCGCGTAGCTCCGGAATCTTGCTGGCGCTGGAACTGAGAACTGCTCTTCTAGCCGCCCGCCTTCAGTTCCGTGAGCACCTGCTTGGCGATTTCCTTCAGAGTTTCGAAGACGCCGACTCCCTGGAAGGCGACTGCTTCGACGATGGTTTCGTTCTTCTTGCGCAATTCGGTGGAGAGTAAATCGATGGGCAAAATGTTAGGCAGGTCGCGCTTGTTCAACTGCAGCACGTAAGGAATTTTATTGAAGTCGTATCCGTGCTCTTTCAGATTGGACATCAGGTTTTCTAGCGCTTCGACGTTGGCGTCCATGCGCTGCTCCTGCGAGTCCGCGACGAATACGATCCCGTCCACGCCGCGCAGAATCAGCTTGCGGCTGGCATCGTAAAAAACCTGACCGGGCACGGTGTAGAGATGGATGCGCGTCTTGAAACCACGCACCGAACCGAGGTCGAGCGGCAGAAAGTCGAAGAACAACGTGCGCTCAGTTTCGGTGGCCAGCGAGATCATCTTGCCTTTCTGCTGGTCCGCTGTTTTCTGATAAATCACCTGCAGATTCGTGGTCTTGCCGCCTAATCCGGCGCCGTAGTACACGATCTTGCAATTGATCTCACGGGCTGCGAAGTTGATGAAACTCAAGACTTTCCTCAAATGCGGGCATACCCTTCAGGGGCTGCCGCGCACGCCAATTCTTTTATGGAGGCTCGCGTCTTTATATCATACGGGACGTGCTGAAGGCAGGTTACTCAGGTGACCCCCGGTATTTCATGGGCCGTTAATGGGCCGACGGTGTCGCGTAATACCCAGCCTTGTTATAGATATCAAGCCCTTTCTTGTCGATCAGAACCTCGATGCTGCGATAAGCAGCCGGGCCGGCCACGGCCTTGGGGACGTATGCCAGTGTGTATTGGTTCCGGGCCTCGGAGGTGACTTGCGCATACGCCTCTTCCATCGCATTCCGGGAAAGTTCGCTCAAGATNNCTGGATGCCTTGGGTCTCAAGCACGCGCAGCACTTCCTTGTAGCTGGCCCGGCTGCCCAACTCCCGCCCATCGCTGATGACGAAAATCAACTTCCGTCGGGTGCGCTCGCGCCTGCTAAGATCCAGCGCCGCACGCAGGATAGCGTCATTCAAAACGTAAGCCTCCCTGGGAGGGGTATTGACGGGCGCGATGATCGGTCCTCCAGCGGGAGCCCCGTTAATGGTCGGTCCGTTCGGCCCCAAAGGTCCGTTCAGTATTGGCGGTCCATTGTCGTGCCCGCGCACCAGTTTCATTTCGTTCAGCGCATCCGTCAGCCTCTGCAGCCTTCCGCTAAAGTCCGTGACCTGGCTGACCGTGCTGCTGTAGGTGTAAAGCGCAACCTCGTCGTACGGGCTGAAGGCGCCAACCAGGGACCCGTAGGTCTGGTTTACCTTCTGCAGAGTTACGTCAGACATGCCAGTGTCAAGAACAATGGCCACCGAAAGTTCAAAAGGATCGCTGGAGAAGTACGACAGTGTCTGTTTCTTGCCGTTTTCCAGCACCGTGAAATCTTTGGGAAGCAGACCGTCGACGCGGCGACCATCAGAATCTTTGACCATCACTGGAATCTGTACCAGGGTGGTTGGAACCCGGATGGTGTAGAGGTCTTCGTTGGGATTGATCTGGTTTCTCGGTCTGCTGCCCGCCGGAATCGTTTGCACCGGAGGCATGGGAGGCGGAGCCTGCTTGTTCTGATCTGGCTGCTGCCCCGCAGCCTCGCCCGGATAAGCAGGTGGGGCGCTCGCGCCAGACTCGGGCGGCACGGCGGCGGGCAGCTTGGGAGCCGGGGGCTGGACGGTCGAGGGGGCGTCGGGGATATCCTGCGCCGGTTGGGAGTTGGCGGGCGGCTGAGACTGGTTTCCGCCGGACTGCGCTTGCAGGGCGGGGATGGCCAAGACGAAAGCTGCAAACGACAAGGACAAAGACCAGGACAAGATCGCCCGTGCCCGCGCCGCCACCCTCAGAAGAGTGGATCTTAAGCGGATTCGATATCCTTCGTTTCCCGTCACCGGTGCCATGGTTGCCATGTCCGCGCTAAAAAATGCCACATTCCCGCCTGTAAGATGCCCAATCCACCCCATTTGGTGCATCAAAGGATTAGACTAACACTAACCAAGAATCTCGAGAGAGTCCCGGATGTCTAACCTTCTCCTTTCTCAGCGCCGACTTCTGGCCTTCGTGGCATTGGCTGCACTGTTGCTGGCCTCCCGATTTACCCCTGCCCAGCAGTCGACTCCCCAGCAATCCTCTGCTCAACAGTCTTCTGCTCAACCACCAGCGCCGAGCCAGCAACCCGCTTCCCCAGCTCAGAAACCGGATGACCAAAAATCCGACTATTACCAGCAGCCCACCGAGACCCTGAAAGTCAATGTCAATGTAGTGCAGCTTTTCTTCAACGTCAAAGACAAACACGGTATGCTCATCCCCAACCTCACCAAGGCCGATTTTGAAGTGAACGAAGACAGTAAGCCGCAGACCATCAAGTATTTCACCGCCGAGACCAATCTCCCGCTCACGCTTGGGATCTTGATCGACTCCAGCGGCAGTCAGCGCAATGTTCTCGACATGGAGAAAGAAGTCGGCGGGGCGTTTCTGAGGCAGATACTGACCGACAAGGATGAGGCTTTCGTCATCGGCTTTGATATTTCTGTAGATCTGCTGCAGGACTTCACCCGCGATGCGCATCGCCTGCAGGCCGCTCTGAACAAGGCGAAAATTAACGTGGATTACACCAGCGGCGGAATCCCTGGCATGGGAGGCGGACCCGTACCCCAGCATAATTCGCCGGGAACTCTGCTTTACGATGCCGTGTACCTCTCGGCCCACGACATGTTGTCGAAAGAAGTGGGCCGCAAGGCCATGGTGCTGCTCACCGATGGTGAGGATGAGGGTAGCCGGCTGAAAATACAGGATGCGATCGAAGCCGCGCAGAAAGCGGATTCCATCGTCTATGTCCTGCTCTGCGCAGATCGCGGATTCTACGGAGGGTTTGGTTATTCTGGGGAATCAGAAATGCGAAGACTGACCGAGCAAACCGGCGGCCGCGTCATCAACGTGGGCAACAAGTTCGACAAGCTCCGCGACGCCTTCGATCAGATCGCTGCCGAACTGCGCAGCCAGTACAACATCGGCTACACTCCGACGAACACCAAACTCGACGGCACCTACCGCAAGCTTGAAATCAAGAATAAGCAGAACTACAAAATCCAAGCCCGCGCCGGCTATTACGCCGGCCATAAACAAGACTAGCCAGACTGTGTGGCTCGGGCGCCCCGCCAGCGCCTTTTAATTTTGCATTTGGTTTTTGATTAGCGGTCAGAGGCACTTTGGTGCAACGCGCAGAGTGAAAGTCAAAAGCCGCGGGCGGGGCGCCCGCACCACATAAGCACACGCACACAAACATCCTGATACACTCCCTTGCGGAGGTTCCCATGCCCCGTTTTTCCCGCCGTTCGTTCCTGCATCTGTCGGCTGCTGCGTCGGCAGCCGCTGCGTTCCGAGTGATGACCGAACCCATGCTAGCCGCCGCTGCCCGGCGCCGGCCGCACGCCAAGGATGCGGTGCTGATTGATTCCAACGAGAATCCGCTCGGCCCCTGCCAGACCGCGCGCGACGCCATCTCCGCCATCATCCCCCAAGGCGGCCGCTACTCCGACAATCTCACCGACGAACTCGTCAGCACCTTCGCCCAGATGGAAGGCCTCAATCCCGAATACATCTACTGCACGGCTGGATCAACTCCTCCGCTCTGCCTCAGTGTGCTGGCCTTCACTTCGCCGCAGAAATGTTACGTCACCGCAGATCCCTGTTTCGAGACGGGCATGAACATGGCAGCCGTTGCCGGAGCACGCGTGGTCAAGGTTCCGCTCACTAAGACCTACGCGCATGACGTCAAGGCCATGCTGGCTGCCGCTCCCGACGCCGGAGTCTTCTATGTTTGCAATCCCAACAACCCAACCGGCACGCTCACTTCGCACTCCGACATCGAGTATCTAGTCGCCCGCAAGCCCAAAGACTCGATCGTTCTGATCGACGAAGCCTACATTCACTTGTGCGAAGCGCCATCGGCGCTCGATCTCGTCAAGGCCGGCAAAGACGTCATCGTGCTGCGCACGTTCTCGAAGGTCTACGGAATGGCCGGCCTGCGCTGTGGATTCGTCATAGCGCGTCCCGACCTGCTAGAAAAAGTCATCGCCCGTGGCGGACAAAACTTTATGCCCACGACCGCCGTCGCCGCTGCCATCGCTAGTCTGAAGGATCCCGCAGTTGTTCCGGAACGCCGTCGCATCAACGCCGGCATTCGCCTGCATACGTTTCAGTGGCTCGAGCGCAACGGCTATGCTTACATTCCTTCCGAGTCCAACTGTTTCATGCTCGATACCAAGCGCCCCGGCAAGGAAGTCCGAGATGCCATGGCGAAGGAAAACGTGCTGATAGGACGCGTCTGGCCCGTGATGCCCACCTACGTCCGCATCACAGTGGGAACGCCAGAAGAGATGGAACGCTTCCAGGCCGCATTCCAAATGGTAATGAAAGGCTGAGACGGAATCTAAGTAGCGCCGGCTCTTCGTAGCGCCGGCCGCTGGCCGGCTGTCCCGGGGGGCGACTCGCCCGCGGAGTCGCCGGGACGGCGACGCTACGTTGTGTCCGTCCACCGAACCCTCCGCCCTTCCCGGCTGCTTTTATGCGCCAGCAACACTCCGCGCATAGTCCTCAGCGCCTGCTCCGGCGTCACATCCAACGGAGATCCCTTCTCGATCGCATCTTTCACATTGGCATAAAATCCGCGATAGTCTCCACGCTCCGTCTTAACTTTTCGAGTTTCCCCGTTAACGCGGCTGAGAGTCCCCCAACGATCCTCGGCTTCCTCACCCCAATCCGCTCCCCATGCAGGTCCGTCGGGGCAATTCTCGCTCCGCAGAATCTCTTCCTGTGGATCCATTCCGTACTTGATGAACGATCCCTCCGTCCCGTGAATCAGCAGGTGAGGTCCGGGAGCATAGGCAATAATGCGTGCAGACAAGGTCGCACGCAGGTGCGAATATTCCATGTGCACGTCAAAAGAATCGTCGACCTGCGCCCCTTGGCGCTGGCAAAATGCCGACGCCCAAATTGTTTCGGGCGTGCCAAACAAAACCAGCGCCTGATCGATCAAGTGCGGCCCCAGATCCCAAAGAACGCCGGCCGCAGCAGATTCCGCGCGCTCCCGCCACGCGTTCGCCTTCGCTTCAAGGCGAAACCGGTCAAAGCGTGCCTCGTACTCAGCAACCGCGCCCAAAGCGCCTGCTTTCACGAGCTTCTTGACCGTCTGGAAATCACCGTCCCACCTCCGGTCCTGATATACCGTGACCAGTCGACCTCTATCGGCGGCGAGACGCACTAGTTGCTCGGCTTCCGCCAGAGTCGGCGTGAATGGCTTGTCCACAACCACATCGCGCCCTGCTTCGAGGCAGGCCTTTGTATAGGAGAAGTGCGAATCATTCGGCGTTGCGACCACGCACAATCCGATTGTTTTGTCAGAAAGCATCTCATCGAGCGTTCGAGCCACTCGCACGTCGGGATATTTTTCCTTCGCCTTGGTCCCGTGCCGTTCGAGAATGCAAGCCAGTTCCATCCCTTGGACACCGCGAATGACGGGAGCATGAAACGCCTGCCCCGCCAGACCAAATCCGATTAATCCCACTCGTACCATACCTTTTGTCCCTCGCCAGCCCCGGAACCGCGCTTCAGCGGTCTTTCACGCGCCGCACAAATTTCAATCCCGACCAAACCTCCGTCACCGCGCACACCTTTACGTCCACCAGCCCCGCAGCCAGTCCAATCTCGCGCACTGTGTTCCCATCCAGATCCGTGGCCACGCCAGAGCTTTTCTTGGGCCAACTCACCCAAAGCATTCCCGCGGGCGCAAGCAACTTGCAGATTCGCTTGAATTCCTTCGCCAGTTTCGCTTTCGACTTCGTGAACAACATTGCGAAGTCGAGCGGAATCTTCGCATCACCCATGTCTTCGCATCCAGCAAGTGCTGCGCTCAACTCCGCAAGCACCTCGGGCGGAGCATCCAGCAGACAAATGCGTGCTCCAGGTTTGATTCCCAGCTTGTTCGGCAGCGGCGTTCCGGAATATCCTGGCATGTTGTTGGTTGCGCTTGAACCGCGATTCTCACTTCTGTGGCGGCTGTACCCAGGGCGTCAGTTCTGTGTTGTGCATGATAGTGACGAGCCACTCTCCGCCTGACCTCGTGAATACGCAGTTGGCCACACCAGTGCGGTAAGGAACAGGTTTGCCGGTGTTGTCGAACGCTCCGGTCATCTCCCAGTGGATGTCGACCGCGGCAAGGTCAGGCCGCAGAAATCGAATCTTGGTGACCTCGCCGGTTTGATGGCTCTGTTTGAAAAACCGTTCAAACGCCACAGCGTGAAACTTCTCGATCTCAGCTTGTCCGGAGGCGCTTTGTCCACGGACATTGGTGAAGTCCGCATCCTTGGCGAACACTGACGAAAACTGATGGGCGTCGTGAGCGTTCCAACCCCCCATCCATCGATCGGCGACGACGGCCTTGATCGCGGCTTCATCCGCGGCATGCCCGGCGGTCTCGCCTTGCTGGGCGCCAGCCAGGAGTGCGAAAGCAGCCGGTACCAGAAGTGCAAAAGAGAGTGTAACTGTCAGCGGATGGGACACAAATGCCTCCTGCTTGTAGCCGCGGATTGTACTCCGCGTGTGGAGAAAATCCAGCCCGACCTTGCGCTGCCGTTAAGTCGGCCGAAGTCTGAGGTCCACGGTCCGAAGTCCGGCGCCCTAATGCGCCGGAGCGTACCATCCGCGCCGCGATCGTACCCGGAGATTCTTCCGGTCGTTGGCGACGATTTCGATGGTGCGGTAATGCCCATCCGCTTTGAGATCCGCCGGCTTATAAGAGACGGCGTACTGGCTGCGCAGTTCTTCCTGAATTTCGGCAAAGGCGTTGGCCACATCGCGAATCTGGAACGGAAAGAACGGCCGTCCGCCGGTGGCATCGGCGATGCGCTCCAGCACCTTGTCGCCCGCACCCTTAGTCCCGCTCACATTCGTACTGATGGTATAGACGATGGCCTCGGCGCGTTGCGCCATCTCGATCGCTTCCTCGCGGGTGACGTGGCTCTGGTTGTCTTCGCCGTCGCTGAGCAAAATGATGGCGCGCCTCACGGTGGCAGACTTCGGAGCTTTCAGCAGCTTGTCGCGACACGCAAAATACAGCGCATCATAGAGCGCCGTACCGCCGCCGGGACGCAGTTCGTGCACTCCGTGCGCCAGCTTCTCGGTGTTGTCGGTGAAATCCTGTGTAACCTCCGGCGTTACGTCAAAACCGACGACAAACGCCTGATCGTAGCGCGGATGAATCGTCTGATTCAGAAACTCGATGGCGGATTGCTGTTCGAATTTGAACCGGTCGCGTACCGAATTGCTGGCGTCGATCAGCAGTCCGACCTGAAGCGGAAGGTTCGTCTCGGCGTGGAAACTGCGGATTTCCTGCGGCGGCTTGTTATCGTCGAGTACGCGGAAGTCGCTTTGCTTCAGGTCGGTAATGCGCCGTCCGTGTTTGTCGGTCACGGTAAAAACAACGTTCACTTCGTTGGTGGTCGAACGGATGGTGGTGACCGGATCGTCACCGGTCGCAGGGTCTGGATCGGGAGGCTTTTGCTCTTGCGCGGCTGCGGTCGGAGATGCCAGCGCAGCTGAAGTCTGAGCAGCGGATGTTGCAGCGGCCGACGTTGGAGGCGCCGACTGTGAAGTCGCGCTCCCCGCCAAAAGCGCCAGCAGAGCCAGTCCGGAACTGGTAATGATCCTCGTCCCCAAAATTTCCATCGATATCAACATTATATCCGCCCGCACCAGGCCCCGCCTGACTCAACCGCCCTTCGTAGAGACGTTGTTTGCAACGTCTCTCTCGACAGCCGCCAGAAATGCCGCCAATTCCGCCGGAATCGGACTCTCAAGCGCAATCCGCTCCCCCGTCCGCGGATGTGCCACTTCCAACCGCGCCGCATGCAGAAAATTTCGCGCCAGCGAAATCGCGCAACCCTCGTCCGTCGCACGGCCGCGCCTTGCTCGCATCTCGCGCGGCGCGCCGTACAACACATCGCCCACCACTGCATGCCCGAGCGACGCCATGTGCACGCGAATCTGATGAGTCCTGCCCGTATCAATCTTTACTTCAACCAGCGTGAACTTGCCAAACGCCGTGTCCAGCCTTCGGACCACGGTGTAGTGCGAGATCGCATCCCGCCCGCCCGTCCCCCGCGTCGTCATCCGTATGCGCCGCACCCGGTCCCGGCTGATGCTAGCCGCGATCGTTCCGCGATCTTTCTTCACCCACCCGTGCACCAGCGCCACGTAAGTCTTCTTGACCTCGCGCCGGGCAAACTGCGCCGCCAGCTTGCGATGCGCTTCATCATTCTTCGCCACCACGATCAGCCCGCTGGTCTCTTTGTCCAGCCGGTGCACAATCCCCGGCCGCATCTCCCCGCCCACGGCAGACAGACTCGCGAAATGATGCAGCAGCGCATTCACCAGCGTCCCGCGATTGCGCAGGTCTTCCGTCGCGCCCGCGCCCGCATGCACCATCATTCCCGCAGCCTTGTTGATGACCGCCAGATCGTTGTCCTCATAAACAATGTCCAGCGGAATCTCCTCGGCAATGGCGCGCAAAGGAGCCCGCTCGGCCGAGCCGAGCACGCTAACGCGCTCGCCGCCCCGCAGCTTCAGCGAAGCCTTCGCGGGCGCATCGTTCACCAAAATCTTCTGTTCGGAGATAAGCTGCTGCACCCGCGCCCGGCTCAACTCAAGATGCGCCGCCAGCAACTGATCCAGGCGCTTGCCGGCATCGTCAGCCGCAACAGAAATAAGAATTGGGAATCCTTCCGACACTCGCAGGGAAGAATACTACAGGCTATCTCAGGAAATCGGCCGTCCAACGTCGAGCGGAAGGCGTAGTCGGGTGGAACGTGATTTCGACAAACTATCTTTCAAATTGACCTCGAAGGGTGTCTAATCTCACGCATCGGCATTCGCTCGCTATCGGCTTGTTTGATCCGCTGGACTTTTTGCAACGGGCTAATTGGCGTTGGCCCCGACTGACATCGGAGGAGGAAAATCATGACGACAAGACATAGTCGCGTGATTGCGATTCTAGGCCTTCTGCTCACGTACCCGATTTTGCGCGGGACTGCTCAGGCCGCGCCGCCCGGTATTACGGTTCCGGCTGGAACGAAGCTCAACACGCTCAAATACAGTGACACTTCTGGGACAGCCGTCCAGCTCAAGCCGGCCGAGCAAGTGGCCTTCCTCTTCGTGTACGGCATCCAGAATTTGGAAAGTAATTGTCTTAGCACGTTCTTCGGCGGTCCCGGCAGGCTTTGTTCTTTGGACGAGTTGGTGAAAGGAGTGCGCGGGAAGAGCGGGACCATTGGCTTGAACACAGACCCGGCGCAGGACTCCAACTATCGGTACAACGTGGAGATTATCGGCATGGCCTGCGTGATTACGGGTCTACCCCAACGGGAGGGCCTTGGCGCATTCGCTTATATCGGATCGCCAAGCGGCATGCACGGCGATTTCTATTACAATCCCGACGGAGCGGACATGACCAAAGCGAAAATGCTGGGCGAACTGGGATATTCGGGAAAGGGCTTCACCCGCTAAATCGCGCGCCCATCGCTCTTGATTCGTGATCTTTTCTCGGTCTACCGCGTCGCGCTAACCGCCCGCGCCGGCACCGTCTTTGACCCGGGCCGCAACCACCAGATCAATCCGCCACCGATCACCAGTCCAATGGCGATCAACTGCGTGCCCGTCATCGCGCCGCCAAACACCGAGCCGCGGCCGGGATCGTCGCGCAGATACTCCAGGAAGAATCTGGCGACGCCGTAGATGAACATGAACGCGCCAATCACCTGGCCATCAAACTTTCTGCGCTTGAGCAGCCACATGAGGAAGAAGAAATTCGCCAACTCCACTGCCGACTCGAACAACTGTGTCGGTTCGAGCGGCACGCCCAGCGGCGTTCCGGTAATTGAGTTCGCCAGCGGATTGTGAAAGACCACTCCCCACCAGTGATGCGTCTCTTTCCCGTAGCAGCATCCCGCGGCGAAGCAGCCGATGCGGCCAATCGCGTGTCCCAGCGCGAGGCCGGGCGCAAACGCGTCGCAAGTCCCCAGAGCCGGCATCTTGTTTTTCCAGACGTACCAGGCCGCCGCCACAAACGCGGCCAGCAGGCCGCCAGAAAAAACTCCGCCCGCCTGTAGCGTATTGATGCTGAAAATCTCGCTGGGGCGAGCCGAGTAGTAGCTCCACTCATTCACTACGTAAAGCACCTTGGCCCCGACAATGCCGCACAGCACCACCAGAATTCCCAGGTTCCAGGCCTTGTCGCCGTCAACTCCCATCCGTTCGGAATTGCGCACACTGATCCATAATCCGATCAGGACGCCCATGGAAACCAGGAATCCATACGTCGGCAGGAAAAACTTTCCCAAATGAAAGAGTTGCGGATACACAGTTTAATTAGATGCGGGAAACCAGGGATTTGCTACTTGGACAGTCTAACAGGAAAACCCGAGCGCGCTGTTGCCGCGTCCGGCATTCGCGGGCGAGGTGCCCGCGCCACACAAAACAAAATCAAAGCCGACCCACTGTGCCGTGTGACGGGCCGAGAATGAACCCGTCGGTAGACGTTGGGAACCCGCCGAGACCCTTTAGGCATCTCCGCATGACGGAGCGTCGCACACCGGATCCTAGTTCGAGTCGAGTCCCCGTTCATTCAGCATTGGTTCAAAAATCGGTTACCGCCATCACCAACCCGGCAGGCCGGCTTTCACTCTGGATGCTAGGCAAATCTCGCGCGCTTGGCAAGGGGAAGAGCGCAAAAAGTTGGCAGGCCGCTTGCTACCAAAGTAACGCCCGGTTCGCAAATGGGCTTGCCAAGCACCGGGAACATGGGCGCGCCCGCTCCGGTGGGTGCGCTCACTCCTTAGTCCCTTCGGCCCAATAGCTGCTGCGCGCCAGCACGGTGCCATCCTCCGCGTCTTTCGATTGCACTTGCGCTTGCATCCGCAATCGCACTCGAATCTGATGCAATCCGGGATGCGGATTTTTCGGCGCGAAACTCAGCAGATAGCGGCTGTGCAAGTGATTGGTAAAGTCGTTCATCCGCACTTCAAATTTCTTTCGCGTCGCGAACAGTTCGTACTCCCCGCCAGTCATGGAAGCGATCGTGCTCGGAACATTCTTCTTCATGGCCTGCGCCGTCTGGTACAAGAGATCCATGAAGTCGACGCCCTGGTGCATCTCGTTCTTGTTCGTCCCGCGGCCGGTGTCGAGGATGTTGGAGAGCGCGGGCGAAAACGCCAGAGCGTACATCACGGCATTGCTCTGCCCGATCGCCGCCACGGTGTCGTCAATCTTTACGTGGCTGCCGTGATCGCGCGTTTCGCTGATCAGCAGCAGCACGCGTAGCCGCTCTTCCGGTTCCTGCTTGAGCAGGTTCACCGAAGAGTCGATCGCATCCAGAATCACCGCACCTCCATCTCCCGGTTGCAGATTTCTCAAATCGTCTTCCACCAGGCTCGCATCCTTCGTAAAATTCCTCGTGATTTCAACCTGGCTGTCGAACTCGACGACGGCGACTCGGGCCGTTCCCAGGCTGAACAGCGGGTCCAGCATCGACTTCAAGCCCTGCATTCGTGGAAACTCGTAGGCGGCCCGGCGGCCTCGCTGAATCGCCACGACCAGCGAGATGGGCTGCCCCTCCGGTGCCTCATCCAGGCGGGCCGCTTGCTCCACCCCATCGTCTTCGACAACGAAATCCTTGGCCTGCAGTCCATACACAATTCCCCCCTGCTGGTCTTTCACCAGCGCTGGAACCAGCACCACATTGGATTGGGAACGGAGAGTGGTTTCCTGAGGAAGCGCAATGCTGCCGAGCAAGGTCAAAACGAGCAGGGTCAAAACAGGTAGGAGCAAAACGAAAAAGCTGGTCCCGGCGCGCCGCAAATTATCCCGCCTTGCGTTTTTCGCCCAGAACCTCATCCAGCGCATCTGCTAATAGATGCGCCCGCTTCAGATAATCGGTTGCCCCGCTGTCCTGCCTTTTCTTGAGCAAGTGATATTCATCGGCAATATTCAGTGCAGCCAGCACGGCCAGCCGCACCGTATCAATCGTATTGGTCGCCTCGGCCACGGCGCGCATCTTGGCGTCCACATACTCCGCCAGCTTCAGAATGTACTCTGGATCGGACCCGCGCAAGTTGTACGCCTGGTCAAAAATCTCCACCCGCACGCTGGAGTTCTGCGGGTCCCTCACCATCTGATCCTTGGTCGCAGTAGCCATAAACCATTTCTCCGTGGGGTCGTAACTCGTAGAGACGTAGCTCGCTAGGTCTCTCTCTCGGCAATCATTAGCCCTCAACTGGCCTCAGCAATCGACTCGATCTGTTGCAGCATCTTCTCGACACGCCCGCGAATCTCTTCCCGCTCCTTCTTCAACCGAACCGTCTCCCGGCGCAGCGTTACCAGTTCCTCTTCCCGGTCCTGCATTTGCTGCCGCAACCGGTGCGCATCGCGTTCGGCCACAGCCTGGGCCTGCCGCGCCGCTTTGTACATCTCTATGGTGCGATAGATTTTGTCTTCGAGCGCCTGAAAATCGTCTGCCGGAACCTGTTCTGACACCTGTTCGACCGCATTCAAAGCCATGATTGCACTCTTCCCCGCCAGGGTTTCTGAAACTTCTTCGCAGTATACTCCACATCTTTGTGGACAGCTTATCCATACTTTTGTCATTCCGAGCGCAGCGAGGAACCTGCTGTTCGCCGGAAGCATCTCTGCACCCTAGGTGAGCAAACAGCGAATCAGCGGGCCAACTTCGCCAGCCTGCGCCCCGCTTCATCCAGCGTCTCCGGTTTCTTGCAGAATGCAAACCGCACTTGCCGCGCCCCATCCCGCGGATCGCGATAGAAACTCGACCCCGGCACGGTAGCCACTCCAATCTCCTGCACCAGATATTTTGCAAACGAAACATCATCCTTAAACCCAAACGCCGAAATATCCGTCATCACGTAATACGCACCTCGCGGACGGAAACATCGAAACCCGGCCGCCGTCAAGGCCGGCATCAGATGGTCGCGTCGCACCCGGTATCCCTCAGCCAGCTTCGCGTAGTACTCCGCCGGCAAGCTTAACGCCGCAGCTCCGGCCTCCTGCAGGGGCGCGGGCGCGCCCACCGTCAGAAAATCATGCACCTTGCGGATCGCATTCGTAATCTTCTCCGAGGCAACCGCCCAGCCCACGCGCCATCCCGTGACGCTGTAGGTCTTCGACATGCCGTTGATGGTCACCGTCCGCTCGCGCATTCCCTCGAGCGACACCATCGAAACATGCTCCGTCCCTTCATAGAGAATGTGCTCGTAGATTTCGTCTGTAATCGCCAGCACATCGAACTCCACGCACAGATCGCGAATCAACTCCAGTTCCGCCCGCGTAAAAACCTTGCCCGTCGGATTGTTGGGCGTATTGAGAATGATCGCCTTGGTATGCTTGTCGAACGCACGCCGCAATTCCTTTTCGTCAAACGTCCACTCGCCGCCATCAGTCGTAGGAGGACGCAGCTTCACAAACTTCGGCTTCGCCCCACTCAACACCGAGTCCGGCCCATAGTTCTCGTAGAACGGCTCGAAGATCACGACATCATCGCCCGTGTTGCATACCGCCAGTAGAGTCGAAATCATCGCCTCGGTCGACCCGCAGCACACCGTGATCTCTTTCTCCGGATCGACCGCGATCCCCTGCCACACCCCCATCTGCCGCGCAATCGCGTTCCGCAGGCTCTTCGCACCCCAAGTGATCGCATACTGGTTCACGTCCGCCGCCACCGCCTGCTGCGCGGCCTGTTTGACCTCCGCGGGAGCAGCAAAGTCCGGGAACCCCTGCGCCAGATTCACCGCCCCGTGCAGCATCGCCTGCCGCGTCATCTC
>PLEA01000312.1 GCA_003136335.1 Acidobacteriaceae bacterium
ATCAACGGCAAGCTGACGCTCGGTGAAGATGTCGCCGACCTGGGCGGTTTAATTTTGGCCTACATGGCGTGGAAGGATGACACCAAAGGCCAAACGCTGGAGCCGATCGATGATCTCACGCCCGACCAGCGCTTCTTCGTCGGCTACGGCCAGAGCTGGTGCGGCCAGACCCGCGATGAAACCAAGCGTCTGCGCGCCACCGTCGATCCGCACTCTCCCGAAAAATATCGGACCAATGGCGTGGTCTCGAACATGCCGCAATTTCAGGAGGCGTTCCACTGCAAGGCCGGTTCGCCCATGGTGAATCACAATCGTTGCAGTGTGTGGTAGAAAATGTGGTAGGAACTGCGGCCGCCTACACTTCAAGACCGATCGAGCGCATCAGTGCGAGGCCGTTACTCTTGGTCACAATGCCCTCCCGCAGCTTGTAGTCGAAGGTCATTCGGCCGTTCTCCAGCTCATCCTGGAAATGGACATTGTGCAGATGACCCTCGACCGATCCGCCGATGTCGGTCAATGCCAGGTCATGCGTGCTCACCAGACCGATTGCGCCGCGCTTTACTAGAGCGCGTACAATTCCTTCCGCACCGATGCGGCGATCTTTCGAGTTGGTGCCTTGCAAGAGCTCATCCAGTAGAAACAGCAGCGGGGGATTGCCTGCTGCGAAATCGAAGATCTGGCGAAGCCGCGTGATCTCGGCATAGAAACGGGAACTGCCTTCCCGCAACGAATCGTTGATGCGAATACTGGCGCCTACGTGCAGCGGCGTGAGCCGCAGGCGGCGGGCTCGGACAGGCGCGCCTGCCATGGCCAGCACCACATTCATCCCCACGGCGCGCAGCAGCGTGCTCTTGCCCGACATGTTAGAGCCGCTAACTAGCAGAACACGAGTCTCTCCACAGATGCTCACATTGTTGCGAACGCAGGTTGTCGCCGGGACGAGCGGATGCCCAAGTTCTTCGGCGTCGAACGATGCCGCACCCTCTATGAATAATGGATATGAGTCGGAGGGATGCTCGAAGCTGTAAGTCGCCAGCGAAAAAAGTGCCTCCATCTGTCCGATGGCATCCGTCCACAGCCGCAGTGCGCTGCCGTGCGCATTGCGCCAACGTTCCGCCGCAAATGCTACTTGCACGGAGTACATGAGCGGCGCGTCGATGATTCGCACAAAGATGTTATGGCGGGAGTTGATCAGGTCCACCAAGGTCCTGAGCCGCGCGATCGCTTGAGAACTGGGGACGCCGTACGACAAAAAGTCCCGCTGCAGCCTGTGGAGTAGTGGCGCCTGGAACGTTTGCGCCTCAACTCGTGCTAGCACACCCGACAGCAGCTCCAAGTCGCGAAATGCGTGCTCCGTTCCGTGCAGTACTTCCTCGAGTGGTTTCTTGAGCCAGTACGTGAGCACCGCTTCGATCACCACGATCAACGCCAGCGGCGTTGCCATTCCCCAGACGGCCCACACCACTGCGGCCGCAACAGCCAGCGCAGCCAGGACTGGCGACAGCCAGCGAATCCACAACGGCTTCATCAGGTTCAGCGATTCTGCCCACTTCAGCAGCACGTCGGGATGCACGCCCACGCCAACATCTTCGCCAAGGACCGCCAGATCCTCACGCAGATTGAGTTGATCGCGCAGTTCGCTGACCGCGGCATGTCGTTCGCGAATCTGTTCCACCCTTGAGGGAGAAAGCAGCCACCGTGCCAGTGTGTCTTCCCCCATGCGCGTGCGCGCCGTCGAGAGCAGCTGGAACAGGCTGCCCTTGCCGAACAAGTCGAGGTCGGCGGCGTACACGTGATGAGGATCGTCGAAGCGCTCGCCTGTTTCTCCCAACCCCGCCCAACGATCTTCGACGCGTGCCAGTCCTTTTTCATAAAAGGCAGCAGCGCGCTGGGCCAACTCGCGAGCCCGAAGAATCCGTGAATGATAAGCCGCGATGCACGCGAACGCCGCTACCGGCGCGGCCAGCCACCAGGGCGAGAAGTAATGCCCTCGGAACGAAGCCCACACCATGAACATCATTAGGACAGCCAAAAGAAGCCGGCCGTTGCCGAGCCGGATATGAACTGTCTCGTAGTGGGCGACGCGCGACTGGCGAGCGGTTCGGCGCTGAACGTATTCTGCGGAGGGCAGCACTGGATCAAAATGTAGCAGGTACATGCAGTACGAGAAAGGGCGCTATCTAGTCGCGGCTCGGCACATTGCCGAATAAGATCATCCGCATCGAGATGCTGCCGAAGTCGAAACCCTCATACGGATACGAGACATCATCGCGCTCATTCGAGCTGCCCATGCAGTAAAGCAGCGGCAGGTAGTGTTCCACCGTCGGATGGGCCGTTGCCAGCAGCGCATCTCCCCACTTCTGCGGCTCGGCCAGCGAGTTCGCATCACGCGCCTCGACCGCGTCCTTAACCTTCGTGTCAAACTCCACCGCCCAGTCGTATGCGCCGGAGGGACGGTCCCAGTCGATGCGGCGTAGGTTGTGGACGATGTTGCCGCTACCCAAGACTAAGACTCCACGCTCGCGTAGCGATTGAATCTCGCGGCCGAGTTCAAGGTGTTCTTTGAAACTACGCCGCTCGTCAAGGCTGAGCTGAAATGCAGGCACGTCCGCATTCGGATACATATGGCGCAGCACGCTCCATGAACCGTGATCCAGTCCCCACTTGTCATCCGGCAGAATTTCCGGATTGCCGGCCCCCTTCTCAGCTTCTTCAGGGGCACCGGGCGCGGCATACTGCACCTCATAGAGCGGACGCGGGAAGCCATAGAAATCGTGGATCGTCCGCGGATGCGCGGACGCCAATACCTGCGATCCCGATGTCACCCAATGCGCCGAGACTACGCATACCGCTTTCGGCTTGGGTAATCGCGCGCTCAGGCCCTGCAGCGTTTCGGTGAACGCATTGTGCCCGATGGCGTTCATCGGCGAGCCGTGGCCGACGAATAAAACTGGCATCTTTTCCAACGCAGCCTCTCCCGGCTGGAGTCGCAACTCAGCCGCTCCAGGCAAATTATTCTGTTAACTATTTGATTATCAAGAGAAGGAAAAGATTCGCGGTGCGGAAAGGCACGTCCGCTACTGCAAATCAGCTTTATCAGGGTTGTAGTAGAAGCGGAAGCGTAACGCGAGATAAGGCCCAGTGAATTCGCTGGGCAGCGGCGGAAATGGATTGGAAGCGGTGATGCTGCCCCACGCCGGACGGTCAAGGGCGACGTCACCGGAGGTGGCGATCAGACGCATGTCCGCAACCTTGCCGTCTTTCGTAATGGCAAACTCAATCGCGAGTTTCCCTTTTTTCATCTCGGCGGATTCCGGAATCAGGTGGTACCAGTTTTCTTTGACGTCCTGCAGAATGCGTTGCAGGTAGGGACCGAAATCCACCCCCTGGGTATCGCTCAAAATGTCGAGAGCGCCCAGTTGACGGCCATGTGCTCCGGTGCCGAGGCCGAAGTCGCCCTCCTGACCAGCACCGCCGGCACGATTAGCTGCCGCCCCTTGCGCGGCCTGCTGAATCGCCTCCCCGGGCGTCATACCATTAGCGTACTTGCTGAAAGAGTTGTTCGGACGAGCCGGCATCTGCAACTGTGCCTGCTGATCACTCTGGAACTGCGGACGAGCCTGCGGCTGGCCCTGCTGCGGCTGCGGAGAAGGCTGGTTTTGGGCCAAGGCTTGCGGCGCCGGTTGCGGCGCGCGCGGACCACTCATCCCCGGAGCGCCCGGAGGAGGCGTCGCCAGAATCTTTCGTAATTCTTTAGGATCAAGCTCGGGATGACGCGAGGTCGCAATGCGGTCTTTATCCGACGCAATGTTGGTGTTCGGCCTGCGTGTAGGCTTCTGCAAGTCGGGCGGCAGAGCCAGGAACGTGAGGTTCTTGTCTTTGGTCGAGTCCATCGGCACAACCACCACTGTGTGCCATCCAAGCGTCTTCTCGATCAAGTTGAAGTTCCACAATACAATGGCGAGGACCAAGTGCACGATGATCGAAATCCAAATCGCTTCGCGCCAGCGCGAACGTTCCAGATCATCCTGCAACTGGATCAGCAGATGCGGCACATGCGCATCGAGATCACGGTACGCGGTTTCCCAATCCTGCTGATCGTAGAGGCCGAGTTGCTCCGGTTGAGGCTTCTCGGGCGGGGCCACCGGATCCTGGAATGGAATTTGCGTGATCGGCATGCGCTGGGCAACTGAAAAAGCTTAACTGTATAAGCTTAGCTGTATCCGCCTGTCGTTAGACACCGAATACACTCGCGGCGTTGCATCCCGGTCTTCTAGGAAGTAATGCAATGTGCGCGCGCGCTCTACAACCAAGTTCCCTCTATTTTCGCATCTTTGGGGGCATCGTGCCCACCGACAAAAATGGGTTGCGACTTCGGTCTGTAAACATATGTAAATCAGGGTTGTAGCGGTCCAGTTAGACCCCGTCACTCTCCGATGAAGGCGTCATCCCGAACTCGGCGCCGTTCAGCCGAGTGAGGCATCTCGCGTGAGAGCTTTCCGAGACGCGCCGCCGGTCTGCGCGCAATGTCCTTCCCTACGCCTGAAATGCGGCTTCGTGCAGGATAAGGCCGATAGGACCTTCACGCAGATCGGTGCTTGGCGTTGGCGATTCCGGCAAGGTCGACTTTCTTCCCGTGGTCGCGAATTGCGTCCACAATCTCCAGCGCCAGCGCCAGCGCGCGGCGGCCGTCTTCGAGTGGAACCACGGGCGCGGAACGCTCCCGAACTGCGCGAAGAAACGACTTGAGTTCTGCATGCAGCGGCTCCTCGGAGGCGACCGGAGGTTTCGTAACGCCAATCTGGGGGTTGACGGAAGGAGCACCCGAGGCCGCTCCATCGTGACCCACGGTAAAGACCAGCACCTCCTGGCGTCCATAGTCGAGCGAAACGTATTGCCGCGGCTGAAAAAAACGCAACTTGCGGACGCGCTCGGTGGAAACGCGGCTGGCCGTGAAGTTCGCGACACAGCCCGATTCCAACTCCAGACGCACGTTCGCGATGTCCACTTTCCCCGACAAAATGGGCAAGCCGACCGCGCGAACTTCCTTGACCGGCGAGTTGGCAAACGCCAGCACGATGTCGAGATCATGGATCATCAGATCGAGGACAACGTCCACATCGAGCGAACGTGGAGTAAACACACTGAGCCGGTGTACCTCGAAAAACATGGGTTGAGTCAGCAAAGGAACTGTGGCCCGTACGGCTGGATTGAAGCGCTCGAGATGCCCGACCTGCGCGATCCGTTTGTGCGTGGCCGCGATTGCGACCAACTCTTCAGCCTCAGCCAGCGTTGCCGCCAGCGGCTTTTCGATGAGCACATCCACTCCAGCCGTCATCAACTCTCGTGCCACCTGCAGGTGATGCGCGGTGGGCGCGGCGACGGATGCGGCTTGCAACTCGCGTTGCCTCGTTAGCATTAGCATCTGCTGCACCGATCCGAAGCCTTCACACCCGAACTCGCGCGCCACGGCATCGGCGCGGCTCACGTCGGGATCGACCACTCCCAGCAGGCGTACCGCCTCCCCTTGTTGTTCGAGTTCCTTGTAAACTCGGGCATGGTTGCGTCCAAAGACGCCCACGCCGACCACGGCGACGGAGATCGGATTTTTCGATGGCAGGAGAAATTCTCGAAGGCCGGTTGCCGGAAAGAAATTGTAAACGTAAACCAGGGAAAGAGCATCTGGATTAGCGCCGCTGGTTTGGGCGTTTCCGCGTTACAGAAAAATCAACCGCGAAAGGACTGACTCGCCCCATGAGGACGATCGTGCTGCTGACCATCTCAAATATCTTCATGACGTTTGCCTGGTACGGCCCTTTGAAGTATCGCGAGGTGCCGCTCTACAAAGTAATTGTGGTGAGCTGGCTGATTGCCTTCTTTGAATACTGTTTCCAGGTGCCGGCGAACCGCATCGGCTCCTACGAGTTCACCGCGGCGCAACTGAAGACGATTCAGGAAGTGATTACTCTCACCGTCTTCGCCGCTTTCTCCGTGCTGTATCTGAAGCAGCCGCTGCGATGGAACTACCTGGCGGGCTTCGCGCTGATCGTCGCGGCCGTGGCTGTGATTTTCAAAAAGTGGTAAGGCAAGCAGCATTCATGGCAGCGGCTCGAACCGCTGGGCCTGGGTAGCTTTGGAAGGGCACGGCTTCCAGCCGTGCCGCTAGCGATCAATTAGAATGCGGGCTTTAGTGTGTGCGTGAGAACTGAATTTCTGGGAGAGCGGTGGAACGAAAGCCGCCAAAATCCAGCCGCGCGCGGCGGCATGTGAAAGCCCGGCACGGAAGTGCCGGGTCAGAGTCGGATAAATACACGAGTCCCGCAGGGACGGCTCGAGTTCTCATGCACTCTCTTTAGCCCGTGAGGGGACCGTGGCTCCCATCGAAGCATCGCTGAGAACCAGTTCTACCGCGAGCTAGTCTGCGCCTTTTTTAGAATCGCAATCTGCCCAGCGTGATAAAGCTCATGCTGGGCGATCCCGTGCAGCATGCGGTAAAAGTCATAGCGCTTGCCGGGAACGCGATCACCGAGGCGCGAGTCGGGCAGAGCGCCGACGGTTCTTACAAGAGCGTCGTGTGTGTGTCTCGTCTCCGCGATAGCCTTGCGCCATGCCACTTCCGTCGACGTGGATACAAGCGGAAAATTCGCCAAACCGGTGGGCTGACATTTTTCTCCGCTCAGCCTGCGGGAAGCCGCGCCGTCCCAAACTGCAATGTGCAACACGAGCTCCCAGATGCTGTGAATCTTAGGCAGCGGCGTAGCAGCCGCCGTGACCGCGTCTACGTCCTCCAGCAATTCGATCAGGGCAGGCCCGTGCCACGCATTACCGTCGAAAGCGCGGCGAAGCTGGTCGGCGATGCGAGCGGCTTGGGACTGGGTTCGTGTGCGCTTCGATTTCATCGAATCAAACCTTCCCTTCGTCTGCTATAACCGCGATTTCCGCCGTGTTCGCCGTGTCAAAAAT
>PLEA01000588.1 GCA_003136335.1 Acidobacteriaceae bacterium
AACTCCTCCAGCAGCGCGCTCTTCGGCGCATCGCCCTGCCGTAAGATCGGGAACTCCAATTCCCCCAGCAGCCGCTGATAAATGTCGTTCATCTGCGCATAGCTGGTAAAAAGCACAAACGCCCGCCCCCGCGTAATTTCCAGCAGTCTGCGAATCCGCTCCGCCGCCTTCGCCGTAAATTGCGCTGTCCGAGGATCGGGCAAATCCGGCGGCATATACAGCAACGCCTGGCTTTCATAGTCAAAGTGCGAGGGCAGCACCGACTCGCGCGCATGCTCCGGCCCCAGCCACTGCCGGATGTACTCAAACCCGCCGCCCACCGCCAGCGTCGCCGAAGTCAGCACCGCACACTCCAGCTTCGACCACAAACACTCCCGCAGAATCGGCCCCACATCAATCGGCGTCGCCTGCAGAAAAACATTCTGCCTCCCACGCCCAGATGTCTCAGCACCTTTGTTCGCTCCGCGCGACCCACCCCCCCCACCCCGCCGCTCAATCCAAAAAACGGTGTTGCGATCCTTCGACTCCATCGCGAATCCAAGCTGCACCTGAATCTCCTGTGCCCGACGCACAAAGTTAAATATTTCCTTCGGCTTCTGCGGCAAGCCCTCAAGTTCTCCCGCTACTCGCGTCAGCGCCTGATTCAGCGCCACAAACTCGTCCCCATTTTCCTCGAGAAATTCCCGCCGCGTATCGAACGCAAACCGCCCCTCCCCCGGAGGCAGCAGCGAAAAAAAGAATTGCGACCGCTCCCGCAAACTTCCCAGCGCCCCGGAAAGCGACGCGGACATCATCTTGTTATGCTGCAGCGAATTCTCCACATCCCGCGCCAATTCCTCCAGCCGCAGATTACTCACCGAAATCCCGAAATAATTCCCCGCCACATCTTCCAATTCGTGCGCCTCATCGAAAATCACCGCAGCGGCTTCCGGCAGAATCCCCGCATCCGGCGCTCCCTCCGCCTGCAATTTGATAGCGAGATCCGCAAAAAACAAATGATGATTCACGATAATAATGTCGCTCTCCATCGCTTTGCGCCGCATTTCGGTGATGAAGCATCGCTCCCACTCGCTGCACTTCTGCCCAATGCAGGCGTCGGCGCGCGCGTCGAGCTTGTGCCAGAGCAGGCTAGCCTCGGGCAGTTCCGCCAACTCGGCGCGGTCGCCCGTTCCCGTCGTCTTTTCCCAGGCAGCGATGGCACGATACTGCTCGATCTGCTCCAGTCCGCTCAGGACGGGCTGATCCGTCAGGTCGTACAACTTCTTGCGGCATAAATAATTGTTGCGCCCTTTCATGTAGCAGACCGAGAGCCGCCCCGCGATTTCTTTGTCATTTCGAGCGGAGCGAGAAACCTGCTTTTCGCCGCCACCGTACAGCGCCTGCTCCAGAAAAGGAACGTCCTTATAGAAAAGTTGCTCCTGCAGATTCTTCGTGCCGGTCGAAATGATGACGCGCTTTCTCGAACGAATTACCGGCATCAGGTACGCTAGCGTCTTGCCAGTACCCGTGCCCGCCTCTACGATCAGATGCCGTTTTTCTTCCAGCGCCTGCTCGACCGCCTGCGCCATCTGCAATTGCCCGCGCCGAAATTCATACGTCGGATGCATGCGCGACAGCACTCCGCCCGGCGCAAAGAATTGGTACAACGAGGCGTCCTTCCCGCTGGGGCCAGTGCGGCTCGGTGAAAGAGGAGATGCGGGCTGGGAACTGAAAGCCACAGGAGTCTCTATAATAACTACTTCCGGCCGCGCGCATCGGCTGTCGCCACATTTAAGATCAAACCTTGACCCAGCCCACTTACAATTCGACCAGCACTCTCGCCACCACCGCCGCCGGCATTCCCACAGTCGCTATCGTGGGCCGCCCCAACGTAGGCAAGTCCACGCTCTTTAACCGCATCGTGGGTTCCCGCCGCGCCATCGTCGGCGACGAACCCGGCATCACGCGCGACCGCCTCTATGGCGACGCAGAGTGGCGCGGCCGCAGTCTCCGCCTGGTCGACACCGGCGGCATCATTGCCGACGACAAGGATTTCATCCCCGCGGAAATTTTCCGCCAGGCACGAGTTGCGTTCGACGAAGCCGCCGCCATCGTCATGGTCGTCGATGGACGCACCGAACTCTCCGCGCCCGATTTCGAACTCGTGAGCCTGCTGCGTAAGACCGGACGTCCGCTCTTCCTGGCCGTCAATAAAGTCGACACCATCAAGCAGCAGTCTTTGCCCGACGAATTCCACCGCTTGGGAATCAGAAACATTTTCCCGACTTCCGCCGAGCACGGCCGCGGCATCGACGATCTTCTCGATGCGATTCTGCCGATCCTGCCGCCAGAACCTGATCCCTCCAGCGCCGAAGAGTCCGCGCCGGCGAACGACCCACGACGAACGGCCAACGACGAATCTCTCGCAGCCGTCGACCAACAACCCACTCACGAAGTGAAAGTTGCCATCATCGGGCACCCCAACGTGGGCAAGTCGACGCTGCTGAACTGCCTGACTTCTTCCGACCGCGCCATCGTCTCCCCCATCCCCGGTACCACGCGCGACGCAGTCGACGAAATCGTCGAGTACAACGGACGCAGCTTCCGCTTCATCGACACCGCCGGCATCCGCCGCAAAGGCAAGACGCACCTCATGGCCGAAAAACTTTCCGTCGTGATGGCGCGCAAGCATCTCGAAGGCGCCGACATCGCCCTGCTGGTCATCGACGCAACCGAAGGAGTGAGCCAGCTCGACGCCTCCATCGCCGGATACGCCCACGAGAGCGGCCGCTCCATCATCATCGTCGTGAACAAATGGGATCTCGTCATCAGCGGAAAAGAAAAAACCGCGCGCCCCACCAAAGCCGAACGCATGCGCGAAAGCAAGCGCCCCGGCGACCGCGACGCCTACGAGCAACAACTGCGCTATGAACTCAAATTCCTGAATTACGCGCCCATCGTCTTCATTTCCGCGCAAAGCGGCAAAGGCACGGAGAAAATCTTTCCTCTACTTGAAGAAGTCGCCACCGAGCGCCGCAAGCGCGTCACCACCGGGCAAATGAACCGCTTCATCGAGCGCGTGGACTTCGACCGCGCCTCCGTCCCCGTGCGCCAGCGCGTGAAGATTCTCTACATGACGCAGGCCTCAGTCGCCCCGCCAACATTCGTCCTCTTCACCAACCGCGCCGTGAAGCTACATTTTTCCTACCAGCGTTTCTTAGAAAATCAAATCCGCGCAGCCTTCGGCTTCGTAGGCACCCCAATCTGGATCAAGAACCGCGCGCGAAATTCGTAGAAGAGCAGCTCACGTAGGGACAGCCGCCTCGGCTGTCCAGCCAGAGTCTGCCCGGAGAGAGCGCTGCGAGCCGAAGGGGCGAAGCTCGTCTCGCACGACTACCGCATAGGGATTGGACCCCGGCGCTGATCGACCAGAAATGCAACTCTGATAACTCCAGCCGAGCGTACGGCATCCAGGACTTGCTTGACCGTGCCCCACCGAGCCCGCTGATCCACGATGATGTAGACCTTCCGCTCGACACCACGATCCCTTATTCGATCCTCAACCTTCGCTTGCAAAGCGAAGGCGTCGATTCTCTCGACACCAAAGTAGACCTTACCGTCGCGCATGATACATACCTGCATCACGTCTTTCCGAAGCGCGCCCGGCATTGGAACAGGATGCATGACCTTCGGGAGGTCGGCGCTGACGCCATGGTGCGGGTTATACGTCATCCCTTCAGCAATCAACACGACGAACAGCAGCGCGACTAAGATGCTGGCGAACGCGGTCGCGTCGATGCCGCTGAACAACTTCGACGATCTTTGGGATTGGTTCGGCATCCAGGTTCCACCGTCGCAAGAACAATTTTCGTCACGCCGCAGGCTCCTCGAAAAATTACCGCGTAATTAATCTCTTAGACCTTCATAAAGCCCAATTACTCTCCCGCCACTTGTTGCCCCTGCGTCATCAACCCCACCTGCTGCACTCCCGCGTGATGTGCCAAATCAATCACGTTGGCAACGTACAGAAAGTCCACGTCCGCATCCCCGCGGACGAAGACCACCTTCTCCGCGCGCTTCAAATAAATCTGCGCCAGCCGCAGTTCCAGATCCTCCCAGCGAACATCTTCCTGATTGATCTTCACTGTCGGCGGCGTATCCTTCGCCGTCCAAACAACCTGGATCACCACCGTGCGCTCGACTGCGGGTTCAGACGTTTGATCTTTCGGTGGCTGAGGAATCTGCACTTTCTCCCCATACTCCGAATCCATCGCCACCACTAACATGAACATGACGATCAGGGTCAGCAGCACGTCAATCAGCGGCGTGACGTTAATCTGCGGACCGGATGGACCTCCGCCCGCCATGGAGAAAGCCATCGAGATTTGCTCCTCTCGGCACGCGCGTGTCTGCAACATCAGACACCTCTCCCGGCCGGAGAGTTCCCTCGTGCTGGTGGCTTTCAAGGACTCGAAAGCTGGTTAGGTTCCTGCTTTGGCAGCTACTCATTCGCGCGGCATGCGGGAGCTGAGTAGAATGGAGGCGAAACACGACCGTCAAATCTCGGTACAACGAGGGACGCTATGAAACATTCGATCTGTCTCTTTCTGCTTCTCGCAGCAACTGCAGTTTTCGCGCAGGACAAGAATCCAGTCACATCGGTGGTGAAGGAAATCCTTCCGCACCAGCAAAAGAACCTGGTAGCCGCAGTCGAAGAGATGCCCGCCGACAAGTTTGGCTACAAACCCACGGAGCAGCAGACGACGTTTGGCCATCTCGTCCTGCACATGATCGGGGCGAACAATCATTTGTGTTCGACGATCGGAGACGTGCCCGAGGTCAAGCCGGCGGTGGCTCTGACAGAATCCGACAGCAAAGACAAGCTGGTGGCGGCGTTGAAGGCGAGCTTTGAATTCTGCAGCACAGCGCTCGCCAAGGTAGACGACTCCAAGCTCGGCGATGAAGTCGAGTTATTCGGCGGCCGCAAAGGACCGCGCGCCTTCGCCCTGATCGCCCTCACCAACGACTGGGCCGACCACTACAGTTCCGCGGCCATGTACCTGCGCCTGAACGGCCTGCTGCCCCCAACCGCGCAGCCCAAGAAGTAGCTTTTTGATTTTGAGAGGCGTTTTGAAAGGGCGCGGCTTTTAGCCGCGCCGTGATTGCTGTGCCAGATTAGCCGCGAAGCGGCGTCGGAATGCAGCCCACGGCGCAAGCCGTGGGAAAAACGTGAATAAACACACAAGCCCCAACGGGGCGAAAGAGGATTTCGCCCGAATGCATTAAACAAGCTCTACTTAATTTGCACGAATTCATTTGCAGACACCGATTTGGAACTCCCCGGCGCGGCATGCTGCGGCGCTCTCCAAGAATCAAAGATTGAAACCTGATGCACGCACGACACCGTGCAGTGCGGCGCGCACGATTTCTCCGTCAGGTATTCGCGGCGCAGGTCGTCGCGCGTGTAGGTGGCAAGCGGCACCCCAGGATAGCCGCGCTGCTGCGAACAATAATGGACCAGCCCGTTTTCGCAGATGTAAAGGTAGCGCCCGCCGGCGCGGCAACGCCAGTCGTTGGGCTGACCTTTCGCGATGTTGTCCTGAAATGCGTTGATCCGGGTAAAACTGACTTTTTCCAGCGCCTGCATTTCGTGATAAATGCGGCGCTCTTCGTCGCCGAGCGGCTGCAACTGACCGCTGCCATCGTGAATAATGCCGATGGTCGAGGTAAATCCCAGTTCAATCGCGCGCTTGCCAATCACGAGCGCATCCTGCGGACGGGAAATTCCGCCACCGACCACCGAATTAATATTCACATGAAAATCGGCGTGCTCGGCGAGCAACTGCAATTTCTTGTCCAGAACCTTCAGGCTCTTCTTCGACACTTCGTCAGGATTCACATTGTCGATAGAAATCTGCAGCCACTCGAGTCCCGCTCGGTTCAGGCGCTGAATGCGCTCCGTCACCAGCAGATACCCGTTGGTGATAAGTCCGGCGATCATGCCATTTGCCCGGATGCGGCGGATCACGTCATCGAGCTCGGGATGCATCAGCGGCTCTCCGCCGGAAACAGTCACGACCGCAGTACCCAGCGAGCCCAGCTTGTCGATCCGGCGATACATTTCGTCGATCGGTACCGGCTTGGAGAAATCGTCGAACTCGTTGCAATAAGTGCAGGCCAGGTTACAGCGGCGCATCGGAATGATGTGCGCCAGCAGAGGGTGGTCGGTCGAGGCGAGCGCCCGAATCGCCATATTCGCGCCACGAAGGTTGCGCTGCAGGGCTTTGGCGCGGCGGCGCACGGTTGTAATGAGGGACGGCATAGAAATCAGTTACTTCTATTACAACACAGGCATAGACCCGGGTGCATGCGCGACAACAGCGTTTGGTAGATTCCGCGGGTTGAACAGCCGATCAAGCCGCTCGGCGTGTGGACCGCCGTTAGTAAAGGCCGCCACGTGGGGACAGCCGCCCCGGCTGTTCGAGCAAGGCTACGCAGCCGCAGCAGGCGTCCTAATGACTACGGATGTGAACCCGGCAATCGCGTCTTGAATCGGGCGAGGCAGAAATAGACTGGCCTACTTCGCACTACGCATTCCCCACCGAAACGCATTACACTAATAGGTTGCAATCTGCGCAGCGATATCCGCCTTGTGCGCGAACTCATTCCTCGAGGTAGGCCATCATGTCTGTGAATAGCTTCAACAGCCGCTCCACCCTCAAAGTCGGCAACAAAGAATACGAAATCTACCGTCTCGACGCCCTTGATAAACAGGGAATCTCCACCGAGCACCTGCCCTTCTGTTTGCGCATTCTGCTCGAGAACCAACTCCGCACCGAAGACGGCCGCAACGTCACCCAGGAAGAAGTGCGAGCTGTGGCGAAGTGGAATAGCAAGTCGAAGCCGGAAAGAGAAATCGCCTTTACCCCCAGCCGCGTTCTTCTCCAGGATTTCACCGGCGTCCCCTGCATAGTCGATCTCGCCGCCATGCGCGACGCCATGCAGACCTTAGGCGGCGATCCCGCATTAATCAACCCTTTGCAACCGGTCGAGTTGGTTATCGATCACTCGGTGCAGGTCGACGAGTTCGGCACGCCCGGCGCTTTCGAACTGAACGCGCTGCTCGAGTTTCAGCGCAACAAAGAGCG
>PLEA01000294.1 GCA_003136335.1 Acidobacteriaceae bacterium
GATAAGACTGCAAGAGGTTTCCCAGTTGTTGGGGATCAGCTTTCCGGTTTACGTGTTGTTCACCAAGCTGGACCGGATTTCGTTCTTCGCCGACTTCGTCCGCGGGATGAGCAAGGATGAAGCCGCCGAAGTATTGGGCACCACTTTGCCGCTGCGCTCGCTGAGCGCGGGTGTATATGCGGACGAGGAGACGAAGCGGCTGACGAAGGCGTTCGACGAGATTTTTTATTCACTGGCGGAGAGACGCATTCTGCTGCTTCCGCGCGAGCACGAAGGGGAGAAGCTTCCGGGTATTTACGAATTTCCGCGGGAACTCAGGAAACTGCGCACGGTGCTGGTGCAGTTTCTGGTAGATCTCGCGCGTCCCAGCCACCTGGGGACGAATCCTTTTCTGAGGGGATTTTATTTTACCGGAGTGAGGCCTGTGGTGGTGGACGACGTGGTTGCGGCGCGGGAAGTTCCGGTGGAAGCGGCAGAGGCGGCGTTCGATGGCGGCGCGACGCAAATCTTCCGCGGCGTGGGGTCGCATGTGCAGGCGGCGCCTGTGGCGGCAAGAGGCGGGGGATCGCGCCGGATGCCGCAGTGGGTCTTTTTGACCAGCCTGTTCAACGATGTTCTGGTGAAAGACCGTGTGGCGTTGGCGACCAGCGGATCGAGTTCGCGCGTGAATCTGCTGCGCCGCGTCGCGCTGGGGACCGTTGTTCTTGCCGGGCTGATCTGCCTGACGGGCTTCGCGGTTTCGTTTTTGCGCAACCGTGCGCTGGAGACCCGAGTGCACGATGCAGTTGCTGACCTGCGCACCGTGCAAACCGGGACCAACCAGGCGGCGAGCGCTGGTGACCTTCAGAAACTCGATAATTTACGAAGAGAACTCGTCGATATCACCGACTATGAAGAGAACGGACGGCCCCTGAGCCTGCGTTGGGGCTTGTATGAAGGCGATCAGATTTATCCGGATGCCAAGCGAGTTTACTTCCAGCGTTTCCGGCAGCTGTTGTTTGCCGAAACGCTAAAGCGGCTGACCGATAATTTGGAAGCCGTGTCTGGCAAGTCCGCGGCGAATGCGCCGAACGACGCTTACGAGAAGACCTACAACGAGCTGAAAGCCTATCTCATTACGACGGAACCCACAGATCACGACAAGAGCACAAAAGAATTCCTGACTCCGGTTTTGATGAGCCACTGGGTCGCCGCCCAGGAGATCGACAAGGATCGGAAAGATCTGGCGGCGTTGCAGTTCGATTTCTACGCCACGGAACTGGCCAAGGAGAATCCGTTTGCGACGGGCAACTCCAAGCTGATGATCGAACAGGCGCGCGCTTATCTGGGGCAGTTTGGGGGGATCGATCGCTACTACGCACAACTCTTGTCCAAGGCGTCCGAAAAGAATCCTGACCTGAGTTTTAACGATCAATACAAGGATTCTGCCGGGGTGATTGCCAGCAACCACAAAGTGAAAGGGGCATTCACTCGCGGCGGGTTTTTATTTGTACAGGATGCCCTGAAGAATCCTTTGCTGTATATGAGCGGAGAAGAATGGGTCTTAGGCAAAACGGCCACTCAGGCGATTGATTTGGGAGTTGTACAGCAAAAGCTGACCGAACGCTATGATCAGGATTTTGTGAACGAGTGGAATACTGTTTTGAAGAGTTCGTCGGTTGTGGGATATGTGAGCAATGCCGATGCGGACAAGAAGCTGGAGAAGCTTACGGGGCCGACATCTCCTTTATTGGAGTTGCTGTATTTCATTTCGCACAATACGGATCCAGCGCAGGCTGACGTTAAAACGCATTTTGCGTCGGTGCAGGCGGTCGAGCCGGCCGGTCCGGCGGACAAGGCGCCGGATCATTATGTCGTTGGTTCGAACAAGGAGTACGTTGAGGCTTTGGGCAAGTTACAGTCGGATATTCATGCGCTGGCGGGAAATCCAGGCGCGCCGGATCCGGCTCAACTTGCGCAAGCGGGGAACTCCGCAGATGCGGCTTCCAGCACGGTTACCAAAATCATCGCGTCGGTGCCCGTGGATCCGCAATTCGCAAACCAAGACCAGGTGCGAAGATTGCTCGAGGAGCCGATCAAGAACGCTGAAGCGTTGTTGAGACGTGGGCCTGTCGATATTGCCAATAGTGGCGGAAAGATTTTCTGCTCCTCGTTTACCACAGCTATAAATAATAGATATCCTTTCGATCCAAATGCGGTGCAAGACGCTTCCGTGGATCAGCTTTTTGCGCTTTTCGGGCCGACGGGCGATGCGTGGAAGAAGCTGAATGACGACGTGAAGCCGTTCGTGCTCAAGGTGGGTTCACGATATGTCGCGAATCCGGCGGCAAGTGTGAAAGTTTCGCCGACTTTTCTGTCCTTCTTGAATCGTGTCGGGGCGTTGAGCGAGACTCTGTACCCTTCGGGATCGCCGCCTCCGAATTTCCGTTACACCTTGAAACAGATGCCGAGCAACCTGGAAGGAGTGGAGGTAAAGATCGGGAACGAAAAACTGGCGGGAGATGGTGCGCAGAAAACATTTGTGTGGACGGGCGGGCCCGAAGATGTTCAAGTCACGACCAAGAACGGAGACACCCTCGATTCGGCGAGTGGAAGTTGGGCTGTATTCAAGTTCCTAGCGCGAGCCCACCAACTCGGTACAAACAACCTGGAGTGGGTTAGCGAGAACAACGATAAGCCGGTGATCCTACCGAACGGAAAAGTTAAGTCCTACGTCTACCAGTTGCAGGTCAGTGGGAGTGCGAATCCATTCTTCGATCTGCACGGCATGAGGTGTGTGAGTCAGGTGGCCGGACGTTAGGGCGCACGCGAGGTCGTGGCGTCCCTGGGGGACTCGCGTGATTTTCCCATTCTCACCTGGCACTTCCGTGCCGGGCTTTCACATCCCGCCGCTTCGCGGCTTGAGTTTCGCAGATCTGTAAGCTGGGCAGGACGCTCGGGAGATTTTCTAAGTGGAACTCTTCTGGCCGCCGGGGCCGGGTAGGCGTCCAAAGATTCGATCTTTCCACGAAGGGCTGATCGCGCGGACCAGCAGGCAGGTGATGTTGTCGTCGCTGCCGCCGCTTTTCGCCGCTTCGATCAGATCGGTGCAGGCCTGTTCGAGTGAATCCTGAGTAACTGCTTCCGCCATCTTCTCGTTCTTGACATAGCGCGACATGCCGTCGCTGCACAGCAATAGCACATCGTCGGACTTGAACTCATGGTCGGCCAAGTCGGGTTCGACGCTGTCGTCGGTGCCCAGAGCGCGGACGATTACGTTCTGCATTTTGGATTGTTCCGCTTCTTCCAAAGTCATCAGGCCGCGCCGGACTTGCTCCATCACCAGGGAGTGATCGTTGGTGAGTTGCACGACATCATTTTGGCGGATCAGATAAATGCGGCTGTCGCCGACGTTGGCAATGGAAAAGAGATTGCCCTCAACCACGACGGCTACGATGGTGGAACCCATGCCCGCATGATGCAGATTTCTGGCTCCGGATTCGTGGATCGACTGATTCGCCAGTTGAATGGCACTCGCTAAGCCCACCGCGCGCGGGGATACGCCCTCGAACCTGGCACCGCCGACGGGAGCGACGTTACGGGCCTGGCGAAAGTAGTCGAGAACAGTATCCACAGCAATCTTGCTTGCCAGTTCTCCGGCTTG